>CAZFXI010000064.1:1544-15556 GCA_964522855.1 uncultured Sedimenticola sp. | reverse complement strand
GCCAAATCCCAGCAATATCCCAGGATCGTACTATGCTTTAGTAGGTATCCCCTATAAACCGATTTGGGCGGAGGAGGCATGTTGTATGAAGACAGTGAAAGAGATTCTTGACCAGAAAGGGCGTGAAGTACATACGATCGAAGCTGATCAAAGTGTGCTGACGGCGATAGAAAAACTGGCGGATGAGGGCATCGGGGCGCTGGTGGTGCAAAAAAACGGCAAGACGGCAGGGCTTTTTTCAGAGAGGGATTACACCTGCAAGGTGGTACTGACGGGAAAGCGCTCGGAAAACACACCGGTAGGCGACATCATGAGCCAGAAGCTGGTGGTCGTGCATCCGGATACCTCGATCAACGACTGCATGGCGCTCATGACCGAAAGGCGTATCCGCCATTTGCCTGTTGTGGATGAGGATCACCTGGTAGGGCTGGTCTCCATCGGTGATATCGTCAAGGACATCATTTCCGAACAACAAGTGGTTATCGAACAGTTGGAGCAGTACATCTATTATTCCTGACAGGGAGGGTCAAAATGCTGGGGCTGGCATTATCTGGAGGTGGATTCAGAGCAACACTGTTTCATATCGGTTCATTGCTGCGCATCAACGAAGCTGCTTTTCTGGGCAGAATCGATGAATACACCAGTGTGTCCGGTGGTTCGATCATTTCGGCGTATCTTGGTGTTCACTGGTCGGAATTGAGGTTTGACGATTCGGGCGTCGCTATTAATTTTGATGAAATCATTATGGAGCCGATGCGTGATTTTTGTAGCCGTACTATCGATGTCGGCACCATTTTAGGTGGGCTTATAAATCCGATAAGACATCCCAGTGATTTGCTCATCAACAACTACAGGAAGTATCTGTTTCAGGACAAGACCCTGCAGGATCTGCCCGCCAGAGAGACGGGGCCGCGATTCACGATCTATGCGACCAGCCTGCAAACCGGGGCGAGTGTCGTTTTCAGCCACGAATACCTCAGTGAGTATCATCTGGGAAGACTGGCATTTCCCGACATACCCGTCGCCCAGGCTGTAGCGGCCTCCAGCGCCTTTCCGCCCCCCTTGTGTCCGGTAAAACTTCGTGTGGACCCCGATGCCTGGGTGCCCGGAAATATCTCGGATCTGCATGATGACCGGTATCTGAAAGAAACCATGTGGCTAGCGGACGGCGGTATCTACGACAATCTGGGTCTTGAGCGCCTGGATCGTCTTTGTGACCAGATCCTGGTGAGCGATGCAGGGGCGCCTTTTACTGTGGACCGCAAGGGTTGGGCGACCCGGTTCAGCCAGCTTGCCCGCACCAAGCGCACCCTGGATATCATGTCGGAACAGGTTCGTGCCTTGCGCACCCGGAATCTGGTCAAGAAATTCATAAAGAAGGAAAAGCAGGGAACCTATTGGGGAATAGGTACACCGATCAGTGATTATCCTTTGGCTCAGAAGGGCCTTGCTGCTGCCCTCATGACCGACAATGAAGAAACCGGGCGGATTGCTGCCATGCGTACACGACTGAACAAGTTTGATGAACAGGAGCAGGTAGCGTTGATCAACTGGGGCTATGCGCTTGCGGATGCCGCGCTGCGCTCTCGCTTCGATCCAGCGTTGGAAGAACCTGTCAGGTTGCCATTTTCATCAGGGAATGACCATGGATGATTACCTGGTATTCAGTGACCAATCGCTGATCGACAGTGGCAGACCCGCCACCCATGCCATTGTGATTGGTGTAGGTGCCTATCCTTATCTCAATGGTGGCGACGCTACGCTGACCGATCTGCATGGTGGCCTGGGGCAGTTGTCTTCACCGCCAGTGTCTGCCCGGGAAATCACGCGCTGGTTGCTCGACAAGTTCCACAATCCGGACAGGCCATTGGGGTCAATCTCGTTGCTGATTTCCGACCAGAATGCCGGGGTGGAGTTCACTCACGATCGCCTGTCACAGCCTTTTATACCAAAGCCGGCCACGATAGGCCATGTGAAAAAAGCCGTGCGTGACTGGAAGCGTCGGGGCGACAGCAACGAAGAGAACCTGATGCTGTTTTTCTTTTGTGGTCATGGCGTAGCCAGGGGGCTGGATGGGCTGACGCTGCTATTGTCCGATTACGGGGAATTCAGCGGCATGCCCATGGAAGGGGCGGTGGATTTTGCCGCGCTGCATCGGGGCATGTCGCAATGTGCAGCATCCTGGCAGTGCTATTTCGTGGATGCCTGCCGTACGGTATCCGATATCGCGACCCAAACCACCGCCACTGGCCAGCAGATCATTCAGGACAGGACGGATCGGCCCTGGGCTTCAGACTGGAACTTTTCGATCTTCTATTCGACGCTGGGTGGGGAAAGAGCCTACGGGCGGGTCGAACAGCCCAGCATCTATACCGAGGAACTGATCAAGGGGCTCAATGGCACGGGCAGCAACAACCGTAGCGGTGACGGCCGCTGGTGGGTGTTTACTGGTGATTTGAGTATTGCCTTGCATCGCGGCCTCTCTCTGCGTGGTAAAAGGATCAAGTCGCCCATGTCCGCTCAGGTACACTTCAGATTTCATCAACTGACAGATGAACCCATCGTCCCGGTAATGGTGTATTGCAGCAGTGACAACGATACCGAGCACGCTGCTTTTTCCTGCTTGCGGAATGGACATGCTATAGACCACCGCCCCCCTCAGCCGGATAAATGGAAGATGGAGTTGCCTCACGGGACCTATGATTTCGTAGCGGAATTTGACAGTCGCAAGGGGGAGCGCAAAGAAGAATCTGTGTTGCCGCCCTACCGAGATATAGAAATCGAAATGGAGGCGGGGCCATGAGCATACATGTCGCAGCCAAGGCAATACTGTATGAACGTGAGGCTAGGAAGGGACTGATCGGCAGCGTGTTTTTTCGCGGGGAAGCGCAGCAAAATCGTTTCGTCGCCGATATTCGTGTGCCTCTGGTAGATCACGCGAACAGCTATACCGAGGAGAAACTGCCTGATATTGCCCCCGGGAAGTACCTGATCCAATTGTCCCTGCCCGATGGCCAGATGATCACCAGGAATTTCAGCGTGGAAGAGGGAGAGGACACCGAAGTCATCATCAGCCTTCCACATGCAGGCCCCCATGAATGGTCTTCATTGCATGCCATGACGGGCAGGTTTGTGGAAGAAGCCGAGGCTACTGACCGGTATTTGCGGCCCATGAACGCCAGAATGCAAAGCTACGCAGAATTGCGGTTGAATCCCGAATTTGGCTATTCCCTATCCTGGCTTTCTCCACAGGGAACGGAAGACGGGGTGGTTTTCTCTTCCGGTCAGGTACTGGAGAAACTCGGCGAGCTTGTCGAAAAGAATCTGGCTGTACCCACGGCACGGAAGAAGCTGGGAGTAGCCACAGCCGTTGAAATGCCATCGCTCGAAGATAGTGACTACGCCATTTTCCGCTTTGGGCATAGCGGTATTCAGGCAGGAGAAAGCGCCGTTGCCGAGGATTTCTTTCTGGGACCGGGCAGCAATGTGGAACGTCGGTATCTGCTGCAGCAATCCGCATTTGGCGCCCAGCTCATCTGTCTGCCCACCCCGTGGACCACGCCACAGGGGCAGGAGGTAGTGGAATTTCTGATCAAGAAGCACAGTATCTTTGAAGCGCTAGACTACTCCATGACCATCGGCGATCCGATGATCAATACGGTACTTGGTTACATCAACATGGGGGCGATTCATCTCGCGCAACGCTTGATCGATGTGGAGCAGGCGCAGCGTATGCTGTTCGAAAAGATTTCCTATCCGCTGGCGGCAACCACAGGTGGCTATATTCTGGTGCTGGGGAGAAATACAGCCGCGTACAGGCCACAATCCAATAAATGGAAGCATTGGGTGGAGAATCTTGATCACTGGTTTGAATGGTTGCCGGATGGCGCCATCCTGAATGCTTCTCTGAATCTGATGGACAAGGAGCCTGATCTGGATGCGGCTTATGATGCTCTGATGAGAGCGTTTTCCAGGGGGCTGCCTTACTTTACCTTTGGATTAAAACAGCTGTTGGATGGGATGCGCTTTTTTGCCGGTCGGGGTGATTCCACGGCGCAAGATCGCCTGCAGATGCTGGAAAGTATTGCTTCCCGGACAGATCCGGAACTTCCTTTCCTGGCGATTACTGTCTCCGATACCTGGGAACAGCATGAGCAGACGCCCGCCAGGGAGATGCGACATGGCTGATGAGCTCGTTGTAACCTTGTTGCCCGCAAAGGAAGGTGATTGCATCCACATCGCCTGGGGTAAGGCACCGGATCAGAAACACATGCTCATCGATGCCGGGCGGCAATGGACCTGGAAGCATGCGCTCAAACCCTATCTACAGGAAGAAGGTATCACCGAGCTGGAACTGCTGGTAGTCACCCATGTAGATCGCGATCATATCGACGGCATGCTGGCGCTGGTGAGCGATCCGGATCTGGAGCTTGAGGTAAAGGATATCTGGTTCAATACCTGGGATCATTTGTTGGGAGAGGCGGTGCCATCTGTAGAGGCAGAGGATGACATCGAACATTTCGGCGCAAAAATGGGAGAAGAGCTCGGTCCGCAAATCCTCAGAAACCACTGGCCCTGGAACAGCCGTTTTTCCGGGAAGGCGGTCGAGTTGGCAGTGAATTCATCAGACAATCTTGTCCATCTGGGGGATCTGACGCTTACCTTACTCTCTCCGGATCGCGATAAACTGGAGGCGTTAAAACCCGTGTGGGAAAAGGAATGTAAAAAGGCGGGACTGACACCGGGAGCCAGGGTCAAGGATTATGTGCCAGAAGAAGAGGACGACCTGGAAGCCTTCGGTGCGATCAATATCGATGCCCTGGCCAGAGAACCTTTTCAGGAGGATGGCTCCGAAGCCAACGGCACGAGCATTGCCTTTCTGCTGGAGTACGGGAATATCCGCGCGCTCCTGTCCGGTGACGCCCATGCTGAACTGCTGGTCAATGGACTGAAAAGTATGGGAGCAACCCCGGAAAAGCCTTTGACGCTGGATGCATTCAAGGTTCCGCATCATGGCAGCAAGTACAACCTCTCACGAGAGCTGCTGGAACTAATGGATTGCAGGCATTACCTGATATCGACCAACGGCAACTACTTCAAGCATCCCGATGAAGTGGCCATGGCGAGGTTGGTCAAGTATGGGACGTCCGATTCTGTGCTGGCGTTCAATTACAAGACTGTCCACAACGAAATTTGGGATAATCCCCAGTGGCAGCACAAGTACCATTACGCCACCCGCTACCCTGCTGAGGGTGACGATGGCTTCCTTCAATTGTGCTTTCCTGTATATCGATAGATAAACGTTTTTTCTACGGGCTAGTCCAGGTACTTCTTCTGCCAGACGAGAAACTGTGTATACACATGATCGCAGTAGTGTTCCTTATCGTGGAAATGTGCCGGATCGAAGGCATCATACAGATGATAGTTTACCCGGTTGTTGCTGCTGAGCATGAAATCCATGATCTTCTGCGGCAGGGTTTGTGCGCCCCAGTGAAAATCGTCCTGAGCTTCGTAGTGCAGGAACACGGGTACAATCGGGATGCCACTGCGCAGGGACAGGTCGAATGCCCCATAGCGAAAATGATCGTGTAAGCGTTTGCCCTTGATACCGCCTTCAGGGTAAAGAGCGATGTTGTGGCCGGCTTCCAGTGCCGCCAGCATTTCTTCCGTGGCAGATTGGCGTGACTCTCTTGATTCCCTATGCACAAACAGGGTGCCGCTGGCGGCGCTGATGCGCCCCACGATGGGCCAGCTTTTTACTTCGATCTTGGCCAGGCTGTGTACGGGGAACAGGGAAGGGATGCCGATATCCTCGAAAGCGGAAGGATGATTGGCGATCAGGATATAACGCTCGGGCACTGGTTCCTGGTTATGCTGGTGCAGGCGCAGATCCACTCCCAAGGCATCCACCCAGGCCTTGCACCAGAGGCGAAAGAGCAGGGTATACCAGTGGCGTTCCCGGGGTTTTTCAGGGAGAAAGGACAGCGGGTACAACAGCAGCGTCAGCAATGTCAGTTCCACCCAGCCTGCGAGCATGCCCAGCCAACGCAGGAAGGGACGAATCACCGGGCCAGTCCCATCAGTTTGCGCAGGTGTTTCAGGTTTTTTGTGCCAAGGATGATGTCGCTGATCTTCCCGTCTTCGATCAACAAGGTGGTGGGCGTTGCACGTATGCCGATGTCTCTTGCCAGTTCGGTATGCTGGGTGATGTCCAGTTTATGTACATTGGGGTGGTCGGCTGCCAGCTCATCGATTGCCGGAAGCATGGCTTTGCAGGGGCCACAGGTAGGGCTGAAACAATACACCAGGCTGGTTTCCTGCATATTCAGGTCCGGTAGTGCGCTTTTCAGTGGGGCGGCGGATTGCCCTTTGCTTCGCAGCGCCTTGTGCCGCAGAAACAGTTGTAATCCAATGGCTACGGCCACCAGGGAGAGGACGATAAAAGGGGTCATGTCCATCATGTATTCCTGCTATGGTCGTTCAACAACTCGATCTGGTAACCGTCGGGATCTTCAAGAAAGGCGATGATGGTGGTGCCGGCGTTCATGGGGCCGGCATCACGCAGTATTGTTGCCCCTTGCTGACGGGCTTTTTCGGTAGCTGCATAGACATCATCGACCGCAATGGCAATGTGGCCAAAACCTGTCCCCAGGTCGTACCGTGTCACGTCCCAGTTGTAGGTAAGCTCCAGTACGCTGTTCCTGCTTTCATCGCCATAGCCCAGAAAGGCGAGGGTGAACTTGCCATCGGGGTAGTCCTTCTGGCGCAGCAGCTGCATGTCCAGGATCTTCGTATAAAAATCAATGGATTTCTGTAAGTTGCCAACCCGTAGCATGGTGTGAAGTAGGCGCATGTAACGATCTCCCCGGGAATCTTTCTTCAAAGCATAGGCGCTTTCCCGTGATTGGACAATGTCGACGGCGGCTGGAAAACCCCGGATTTCTTAATCTTTACTTAATTCGGGTAATGCATACTTCAGCCTACGAAATCACCAGGTTCGGAGAATACTTCCATGAAACTACTATCGAAAGGGCGGCGCTTGTGGCTGGCGCTGTTGCTGTCAGGTCTGATGGTGCCGGGATTCGTATCAGCAGACAGCTTCGAATTGGGCACTTCAATTTCACAGAATGGCAGTGATGATGAGGACAGCAAAAGTTCCCTGAGTATAAGCAAAGCGAAATGGAAGGCTGAAAAATCGCAATTGAAGGCGGAAGGAAAGGGCACAGATGGGCAGAAGGTGACACTGCTGTCCGTGGCTTCGGGTCAGGTATTGGGACAGACAAGTATCGAATCCGGAAAATGGAAGATCAAGGCCACCATCAATGGTGTGGTGCCTTGTCGGGTGCGTGCCGAGTCCGGCGCAAAAAGTGATGAAAAAGGCGTGAAGGAAGCGCCGAAGGGTTGTGATGATAGCGGGGGCGGCAATCCGCCGCCTCCACGACCTCCGCCCCCTTCGGTGGCGGGTGACTATACCGTTCTGGCGGTAAACGATCTGGGCATGCATTGTGCAGATCAGGATTACCGCATGTTCAGCATCCTGCCGCCGTACAATGTGTTGAATGCGCAGGTGCTGAGGAAAGGGTCCGAACCGAAGTTGATGTCTCCGGCAGACGGCATTCACCTTACCTACCGGGCGGTATCTTCAAATATCATCGATCCCAACAAGCCGAATCTGCCGCCCATTGCCGCGGATTCATTGACCAGCACCAACCAGAATGACCTGCTCAATGGTATTTTCAAGTCCAATTTCTGGGATATTGCCGGCGGCCCCACGGGTTTGGCTGTCGGCTTCCTGGCCTATCAGAAACTGTATCCTCCCGGCGTGTTGGCCAGTTTTCCTTTCGAACCGGACCTGGGCTTGCCTGCCCCCAATGTCGAGGAATTCTATCTGCTGAATCCCGGCAATCTCACTGCAGAGCAGGCCGAGATGCCTGGCAGGAGTGCGCCCTACACGGCCAATCAGGAAAAGCCTTTCCACGGCTACGTGAAGGACTACCCCTTCTTCGTCGATTTCCCGTTTGGTTACACGGTGAGGGATTTCCGCAGATTCACTGCTGAAGGCATTCCCACGGGCTATATCGATGATCAGGGCCGTACCAATGCCTATCCGCTGATGCGGGTCGAGGCGAAAGATGCCAGTGGCAAGGTGCTGGCCTCTGTCGATGCAGTAACGCCGGTGGCTTCCGAAGCAGATTGTGCGATCTGCCATGCGACACAGAATGTGTGTGATTTCGACACCAGCAATACCCTGGTCTGTGATGATATCGCCAACTTCAAGTATTCCAGCGTAAATTTCCTGACCGATGCCAGCATGGTGCTGGGCGCCACGCCCGAGCAGCAGGCGATCAATGCGGCCAAGATCAACATCATGCGTCTGCACGATCACAAGAATGGCACCAGCATTGCGCCAGTGAATGACGATGGCACCAATGTCGATGGCAGCACACCAAATGTGGTTTGCGCCAACTGTCACTATTCCCCGGCACTGGATCTGGCGCATCTGGGACCCAATGATGACAATGGCAAGGAACAGACTCGCCATATCAGCATGTCTCGTGCCATGCATAGCGTACACGGTAATCTGCCAAATGCCGATCCGGCACTCTATGGCAGCCTGTTCCCGGTGATGCCACCTCCCGACAAGCGCGGCAACCTGGATGTGGAAGCACTGCTGGGTGAAACTTGTTACAACTGCCATCCCGGCAAGCGAACCAAATGCTTGCGTGGTGCCATGGGCGGTTCGGGAACCGTCTGCCAGGATTGTCATGGCCAGATGACCCAGGTGGGTGACGATTTCACTGGAAACTTCGCCAGTGTGCCTTTCCCTGCGGGTGCGGACCTGACAAAACGTGTGTCCTGGGCTTCCGAGCCTAAATGCCAGTCCTGCCATGTCGGAGACGTGATGCAGGTGGCACAACTGCAGAACAACAACCAGTTGACGGACGTGTTGGTCAACAGCGCGGACAGCAGGGGTAACCCTGATGGCCTACGTCTGCAAATGACCTACAGGAAGTCGGATCATGCCTTCAACGGCGGTGGCACCAAGCTGGCGCTGCTGGATTATCCCAACTCCAGATTCGCCACAACCGAAGCGCTGTACCGCCTCAGTGGAGCAGGCGACAAGGGGCATGGTGACCTGAGTTGTGAGAACTGCCATGGCAGTACCCATGCGATCTGGCCGAACAAGAACCCGTTCTCCAATGACAACAAGGCAGCGATGGATCTGCAGGGCCATGCCGGCACCATCATCGAGTGTTCCACTTGCCATACCGGTAATCTGGGCAACACACTGGAAGGTCCGCATGGCATGCACCCCGTCGGAAACACCAGCTTCTCGGCAGGTGGGCACGAAAAACTGGCAGAGAAGAACAAGGATGCCTGCAGAGCCTGCCACGGCAAGAATGGTGAAGGTAGTGTGCTTTCTCGGGTAGCCGTGGACCGTACACTCACCAAAGATGAACATGGTAACAACACCATCCATCTGGCCAAGGGCGAGCCTGTGACCTGCAACCTCTGTCACAAGAACAAGCTCTGATTGCTTCAGGGAGCATTCGCTGAATTTGCCCGCGCCTTCAACCGGCGCGGGCTTTTTTGCGTCTGGGGTGCTATGTTTCACCGCATAACAACAATCATTTTTCTTGTTATCTGCCGTTTTACCATGGGTGCCACTGTATGAATATCCTGTTGGTGGAAGATGATGAACTGCTGGGTGAATGTGCCAGGCTGGGCCTGGTGCAACGGGGTTTCATGGTCGACTGGGTGGCCGATATCCAGTCTGCGCTACGTGTGCTGGCGGGCAATGCTCAGGATTGTATGCTGCTGGATCTGGGGCTGCCCGATGGCGATGGTCTGGAGTTGCTCAGGCAACTGCGTGAGAGTGGCAACGACATACCGGTGATCATTATCACTGCCCGCTATACGCTTGGGGAACGTATTCAGGGGCTCGAGTATGGTGCAGATGATTACATTAGCAAACCGTATTCGCTGGATGAACTGGCTGCCCGAATACGGGCGGTAGTACGCCGTCGGGAAGGGCGTGCGTCAAACTTGCTGGATGTAGGGGGTATCTCCCTGGACCCTGTTACGGCAACTGCAAGCAAGGGTGCAGAGTCCCTGAGGCTGTCTGCGATGGAGTTTCGATTGTTGCAGTTCTTTATGGAGCATGCAGGAAAAATCCGCTCCCGGGAAGCGTTGTTGCAGGCATTGTGTGGAGAGGATATGGGGTTTGTATCCAGTAACCTGCTGGATGTACACATCCATCATTTGCGAAAAAAAATTGGACCCGATCGTATCAAGACCGTTCGTGGTCTCGGTTATATGTTCATGAAGGATGATTGAGCAACGCAAGCCCCATCGCTCCCTGAGCAATCGCCTGTTGATCGTTTTGACGGGAGCGATGCTGATAGCGCTGGTCTTCAATATCTACAGCATTCTGGATTATGTGGATGCAGAAACAGAGGAGGTTCTGGACGCGAGGTTGGTACTGACTGCCAACAACGTATTGCGCCAGTTGGAACGGCACATCCGCGAAGGAAACCTGAATGAAGCATGGCTCAGTCTGGAAACCATTCGTGGACTCGAAAATTCCTGGCTTGGAGAGTTTGCGATGATGGAAGGCGGCTTGTTTGGCAAGGAGGTCAAATCGGCTCCTCCGGAGGAGGTACGTGTCTATATGTGGCTTGCCAACGCAGCAAGGAACACTGAATATCGGTCAGATCATGCCGGGATATGTGGATCGGGGAACGCAGGTATTGCAGACAGTGCAGCATGCAGGGCATGAGTGGCGGGTGGCAGCGGTACATGATGCCGAAGGTGAACATTCACTGTATGTGGTGCAATGAGATGACTTGCGTGCCTATTTTGTACATGAGATCGGTGGTGAATTGTTGCAGAAAGAACTGCTTTCCATTCCACTGATTGTACTTGTGCTGTGGCTGGGGATAAAACGGGGCTTGCGTCCGTTGTCCAGTTTGAGTTCGTTGGTGTCGCAGCGCAAGCCGGGAAACCTGCAGCCCATCTTGCTAGAAGATGTCCCGAAAGAGATTATTCCACTGGTCGAATCAATAAACCGGCTGCTCAAACGCCTGCAGATCAGCCTGGAAAGTGAACGCAGCTTTACCGCCGATGCGGCCCATGAATTGCGCAATCCGCTTGCCGTGGTGCGCAATGTTGCCCGCATTCTGGCCAGAACGAATAACCTCGAAGAAGTACATGTTTCCGCGCAGATGCTGGATAGAAGTGCAGAGCGAATGGCCGGGCTGCTGTCTCAGCTATTGCATCTGGCGCGACTGGATTCGCTGCTTCAGGCAGAAACCCGAAAACGGGTGGTGTTGCGAACACTGTTCGAGGATATCGTAGCGGAACTCATGCCGGCGGCGGGCGCCAAGAGATTGCAGCTTGCTTTCCATACTGAAAAAGAAGTGGTTTTGTATGGTGATGAAGCGTTGTTGCGCTTGTTGTTTCTGAATCTTCTTGCGAATGCGGTCAAGTATGGTCATCAGCATGCCGAAATCAGAGTTGAGCCGGATGGGACGGAATTGCGGCTGGATATAGTGGATGATGGTCCGGGGGTCGATGACAGCGAGTTACCCCATTTGTTCGAACGCTTTTATCGCAGTGCTGAAGCCCGGCAGCAGGCACAGGGTAATGGGCTGGGACTGTCCATAGTCAAAAGAATTGTGGAACTGCACGGCTTTCGCATCCATGCAGAAAAGTGTGCAGAAGGTGGCCTGAAAGTGTCTGTGCTGATTCCCGAAGATGCCTGGGCACCGGCAGACAGTTGAGAGAGGTTTTTCAAGTTACATGATGTGTTCTTCCAGGCGAATGCCCAGAATTTCCAACATGGCGCCACCGAAAGCACCGCCCAGTGCACCGCCGAGGAGTCCAAACGGTGCCGCATCCAGCACCTCCTGATACTGGCTGATTTGCCCCAATTCGGGAATGGTCATGTAACTCTCGCCGATAATCCAGAAAACCGATGCTACTGCCATGGCAATCAGGCCCGATACCAGAGGACCACCGACTTTCAGGGCGCCGGCACTGCCCAGAATGGACAGGCGATGCTTGATGAGAAAAACGTAGCACAGTCCGACCAGAGAGACCGCAACCGCAGCGACCTCCCATCCCTGATTGCTGATTGGACTGCCACTGACGATGGCATATACCAGAGGGCCCGAGATCAGCCCTGCAAGGAAGCCGGTCCCGGTTTGCGCAAGGGGTTGGGAATCGCGGATCTCCCGTTTGGTGAAAAAGCCACCGGCAACCAGCCCGGCGATCAGGGAAATACCCAGCAGGAGCAGCGGCTGATGGTGGGTGGCAAAAAGTATCTGGTAGGAAATGGCTGTGAGAATGCCCGCCAGCGTGCCACCCAGGGCAACCAGCATGCTGCCAAAATAGGCTGAAATAACCATGCCCGCCAGTACCGAAGCGAGCATGAAGGCGAACCAGTGCGGGCTGTTTTCAATCAGGAAGAAATTGAGCGTGCCGGAAAAAAAAGCGCCGAAAAGTGCGCCGGAGAAAGCCCAGGTGATGGCCTTCCCCAAAATCTTCGATAATTTGTCCAGCACAGTCATGAGCTATTTTGTTTTTCCTTGTGCAGAGGAAGACGGTGTGATCAGCCACTGGTTTTCAGGATTTTTGCAAAAAGTCAGCGATTCTCCTTCGCGTTTCTTCGTGGTTTGCGTGCTTATCTGTACCTGCCGACAGGGGCTGTCGTCCGAAGATGTGCTGCCGAGAATGCTTATCTCTCCCCGGTTTCCGGATTTCGGATTGCTCCATTGACGTGTCTCACCGTCCACCGCGGTGTCGAGGGCGGTGTTGAGTGTCTCCGACAGGATTTCCCAGTCCGCGTCAGAAAGTGCCTCAAGTCCGGTATTTCTCAACCATTGCCAGTTGCTGGCCTGTGCAACGGGAATATACAGAACAAGTAGAAAAATAAGAGAAAAATGTCGATTCATGATGCACCTCGTTTCCCGTGATCGCAGCACGGAGGATTTTTATCCTGACAGCCTTCGGTAATGATGATATCTGGATGTCTCAATGGTGTGCGATTCTGACGGGTTTGTAAACACTCAGCCTGATGTATTGGCAAGTTGCCTGTGTTCTGAGATGATGAAAATGCTGTCCATCCATTGAAGAAGGGTTGAATAACAGAGTGCAGAAAAAGTTTTTTACACTACTTGTTATTGCCATCTTGCCTCTATTGATGGCCACCTGTGTCACCATGGAGACTCCAGAGTATATGCGTGTGCAGCCCCGATCCGCAGAACAGGCATTTACTGGCAACAACCTGCGGGTGATGAGCCTGAATCTGGCACATGGTCGGAAAGATGGATTCAACCAGTTGTTCCTCAGCGAAACCACCATTCGCAAGAATCTGACTGATATCGCCGCTGTGCTGAAAGAACTTGGTGCGGATATTGTCGCCCTGCAGGAAGCGGATGGTCCGTCGTACTGGAGCGGTAGATTCGATCATGTGGCTGACCTGGCAAGACAGGCCGGTTATACCTCATATATCCGCACCAGTCATGCGGTCAGTCCATTGTTCAGCTACGGGACAGCACTATTGTCCAAAGTGCCTTTTGCAGATGTCGTCCACAACAGCTTCCAGCCTTCACCTCCGACGATGAACAAGGGCTTTACTTTGGGGCAGATACTCTGAGAAATCGATGGTACCCGAGGGAGGGGAATGGTGGTTGATATTGTTTCCGTGCATCTGGATTTTTCCCGAAAAACCATCAGAGAGAGACAGATCGAGGAGATGCGAGAGGCACTGGCAGAACGGCATAACGCCAGAATAATCATGGGAGATTTCAACAGTGACTGGTTTTCGGGCGAAAATGTGGTGCAAACACTGGCAACCTACTTTGGGCTTCATGTTTACCGGCCGGAAGCCAGAGATCTGGGTACCTACGCTACCAGCGATCGACGCCTGGACTGGATATTGATTTCAGATGAACTGGTGTTCAGGGATTATCGGGTGATGCCGCATGTCTTATCAGATCATCAGGCAG
>CAZFXI010000064.1:0-1444 GCA_964522855.1 uncultured Sedimenticola sp. | reverse complement strand
ATCATCAGAAACATTTTTCTGTTGTTTTCGGCAGCCTGGTTGCTCATAGGTTGTTCAGGGACAGGAGGCAGCATACGGCCTGCGCCGTACCAGGCTATGGAGAAGTTGCTCGGCGATCTCAATGAGGGTATTGATAGCAACGACTTTATCGATCAGTTGTATGAGTCCAGAACCTGGGTGCCACCAGGAGCACTTTCTGTAGATCCGGTTGAACTGGGCAAACATGCCGAAATTCCCATTCAGGATGAAGGGGTGAAGCTGCTGGGTCCTTCAGAAAACGACGCCCTGCGTTCATTGGCACTGAAAATCTGGCTGATGGAGAATGCCGAACACACGATCGACCTGGCCTACTATATTTTCAAGTCAGACCTGACCGGGGAAGCGGTTCTGGGTGCATTGTGCAATGCAGTACAGCGGGGAGTCGATATCCGCTTCATGGTGGACTCCATCGGTTCGATCAGCCTGCCCAACAGAAAAATGATGGCACTGGTGTCTTGTGCCAGAAATGCCGGTTACATGCGTGATGCCCAAGGAAGGTTGACCAGGTACAAAGCTCGTGTTCAGGCGCTAATTTTCAATTCGATGACCAAAACCCTGGGCTGGATCAATCGCCGCTCTCATGACAAATTGCTGGTAATCGATGCTGCGTTTCCAGACAGGGCCACCGTCATTACGGGAGGGCGTACCATATCTCTGGAGTATTATGGTATCAGAGAGGATGGTTCGATAGATCCGAATGCCTATCGTGATATGGAAATGCTGCTGCGCCACGGATCGAAGGATTCGGCTGCCGGTTTGACCGTTGGAAATAGCAGTGAAATTTACTATAGCCTGCTGTTCCTGCATCGAGGAAACAAGCGGGTGATACCCGTGTATCCTGAATATCCGGAAGACTATGTGTTTTTCCCTGACGATCCTTTTGTGGAGGATCGGCGCCAGGCGCAGCAAAGCCTGGAGAAATTAAAGTCCTTTCCCGAGATCAGGCAGCGTCTGGACGATATGCCCGAGTATATAGCAACGGGCTTTTACAGGTCGAAAGTGCGACTGGCACATGAGTTGGCAAATCTGACCAACCGCAATGTGGTGACCAATACAGAGAAAAACCTGGCCGATAACCCGAATTCCATCATGTACTTGCTGAAGGTATTGAGTGAAGAACTCGACAAGGAAAACAGGCTGCGTGTCGTTTCTCCTTATTTGTTCATGGCCAGATACTATGACAGGGAAGGAAATGAAGTACTGGATGGCGTGGTTGACACCCACCGGTGGCTGACGGACCACCCTGGTAGCAGAATGGAAATCATCACCAATTCGGTGCTGACCAGCGCCAATTTCTTGGCCCAATCGATTATCGATATGGATGTGGGGCCACGTCTGTTGCTGTCTCCCGAACTGGAAGAAGCCTGGTTGTCTGGGCTGGAAGCAGGTGAGATGGCCCCGTCTT
>CAZFXI010000063.1:0-15703 GCA_964522855.1 uncultured Sedimenticola sp. | reverse complement strand
CCTTACTTTCAGCAACGTATTCGGCTGGGGCAAGCTTCTGCTTTTCATTTTCATATCCCCATGGAATCCAAATCTGCTGACATCAAGTCAGGTTCGCCTTCTTTATCTGTGACCAGTTCCCAACGACTTTTATGATAAATCGAGGCCCGTCGATCATATCCCGGCGCCAAAGTTTTTGGGGTTCTGCCAGAAAACGCCATACCCATTCGAACCCTGCCTCACCTACCCATTGGGGTACGCGCTTGACCTTTCCACTGAAAAACCCGAAACACGCACCAACGCCCATGGCCACTGGGACTTTCAATCTTTCCCGATTTTCGTAAATCCATCGTTCCTGTTTGGGCAAACCCAGACCTACCCATAACACATCAGGCTTAGCCTCATTGATCATATCGATCATTTGCTTCTTTTCGTCTTCGCTGTGCTCGCGAAAAGGCGGGGAATATATGCCAACCACTTTGTGGCCCGGAAAATCTTTTTCCAGTTTCATTTTCAAGGCATGCAGGGTGTCGTCTGTATCACCAAAAAAGAAGCTGCGGTATCCCTTTTCATTTGCCGCTTCAAAATACAGTTGCATAAGCTCGGCTGAAGTCGCACGCCGAGGAAGATTCTTGCCCAGAGCTTTTGCCAACCAGACCGTCGCGATGCCGTCCGGACTGAATAAATCCGCACTGTTTACGACCTTCTGGAACTCCAGATCTTCATTTGCCACATGCAAACCATGAAATCCTGTATTCACTACAAACCGGCATTGGCCAGAGTCCGTATCAATCCATGATTCGATGGTCTCGAGTACCTGTGGATTTTGTACCAGATGCACGCGTGTCCCCAGGATGTCCATTGCTGGAAAAGGCAGGTCATTGCTTGATAAGCTATCCATTCGCTGTGGTCATTTTTCCGCCAATGCCCGAACCTGCGCCTCTATCCAGGGATAAGTGACTTCCAGACCCTTTTGTAGTGAAGCAGAAGCACGCCAGCCCAACATCTTCTCATACAGGTTATTGTCCGAGTTGCGCCCGCGCACGCCTAACGGTCCCGGTATATGTCGAATCGAGATTTTCTTGCCTGCAATATTCGCCACCATGTGTGCCAGATCATTGATGCTTACCATTTCTTCTGAGCCAATGTTGACGGGGCCAGTCCATTCAGAACGGGTAAATCGCGTCGTTGCATCCAGGCATTCATCTACAAACATGAAGGATCTTGTCTGCAGGCCATCGCCCCACATTTCAATCTCTCCACCGTCTTCCACTTCGGCGACCTTTCTGCAAAACGCCGCTGGCGCCTTTTCCTTGCCGTCGTTCCATGATCCTTCCGGGCCAAAAATATTATGATAACGAGCGACGCGAACGTCCATATTATGATTTCTGTGGTAAGCAAGATACAGACGCTCACTGAACAGCTTCTCCCATCCGTAGTCGCTATCCGGTTGTGCGGGGTAAACAGTATCTTCTGCCGTTGTGGGATTGTCAGGATCTTCCTGGTTGTATTCAGGATAAACACAGGCAGAAGAGGAATAGAAAATCCGCTTGTTGTTGCGTTTGCGACAGGCCTCGAGCACATTGAGGTTGATCATCGCCGAGTTATGCATAACATCGGCATCATTGTCACCGGTAAACAGATAACCTGCTCCTCCCATATCTGCAGCAAACTGGTACACTTCATCGAAAGGTTGATCGATGACATGGCTGCAGAAATGCGGGTCTCGCAGGTCACCCTGGGCAAAGTCGTCGGCTTCTGTGTCACCGAATTCCGGGAATTTGAGATCCACTCCCCTGACCCAGAAACCTTCTTCCTTGAGACGTTTGACCATGTGACTTCCGATAAAGCCGCCTGCGCCACATACCAATGCTGTTTTCATCTACCTAATTTCTCCCAATATGCAAATAGCTTCACTGACAGTTGATAGTAAAATAACCGTTCAGCCCTGTTTCAAACAATAACGCCTTCCTATGCCGCAATGCCAGCAACCAGCCGACGGTTTCATCTTTTCCATACTCAATGGGAATGTGCCTTCATGGCCTGATGCGACAGATGCCACTTTTGCAGATGCGCTTGAGCAGGCTCTCCATCTGCAGGGTCTGTATCCACTAATTTACCATCTGTGCAAAGAAGATTCTGCATGGTTGACCTGGCCTGCCAAAATACGTGAAAAGACTAAAAAAAAAGCCATTCAGTGTGCAGCCCATGAACTGACTATAGAAGCCAAAACCCGGCATTTGCTCACAACGCTGCAGGCAGCTGGAATACATCCTATTGTACTAAAAGGCACCGCCATCGCCTATACCCATTACATCGATAGCAGTACCAGAACTCGCGGCGATATCGACCTTCTTTTCCGTCGCAGTGAGCTATGCCAGGCTTTCGGGATACTGGAAGTAGAAGGGTACGCCTATGTATACCGCCAGGGGTATCTTGGGCAGGAACTAAGCTTTGTCGACACCTCTGCTGATATGAAAAACCTGCCACTGGACATCCATTGGCGCAGCAGCAGTTATGTGTTACTGGCACATGTGCTCGATGTAGATGAAATCATCGACGTAGCGATAGAGATCCCTGAGTTGGCTCCCTTGCCCTGCGCGATGAATCCCGTTCACGCATTGCTGCACGCCTGTGTGCATTGGGCAAAACACACCGCCAGTGGCGACAGCATCCGCATACTCTGGATGTATGACATCTATCTGCTTGTCAGAGAACTGAATGATCGGGAAATACAGCAATTCATTGACAATGCCATGAAAAAGAAAGTCAGCCGGATCTGTCAGTCAGCCCTTGCAAGGGTCGAGGAAAACCTTGGTTGCGCGAATTTCGACACGCTGCTGCAAGGGTTGAACCGCATCCAACTGCATGAACCCAGCGCCAGGATGCTGAAGCCTGATGCCAGCAGTTTTTCCATTAACGACCTGCTTTCATCAGAACATACTCCGGATTTTCTCAGAAGTCTTCAGGATATTCTCCTGCCACCTGGCGCTTATATCCTGCGGTTTTATGGCAAAAAAAATGCCCTGTGGCTGCCTTTGCTGTATGCCCACCGGTTTTCTGCCGGGCTGGCGGAATATACCAGACGCAGACTGGGTGGGTGAGCATAACAGCAAGCACAGACATGCAAGAACCAATCAGAGCCATGACAAGCTACGGTATAGCTCAGGCTTTCATCTGCTTACGGTAGGCTTCAGCCACCGCCATACACACAACAGGATTTCCCGCCGCCTCGATTTTTCCATCCTGTAATCGATACAGTCGATCGCAACCCTCCACTGTAGACATGCGGTGGGCTACGATAATCAATGTCCGGTCCTGTCTGAGGTTGTGGATTGCCTGCAGAAGTTTTTCCTCTGTTATGGCATCTAGTGCGGACGTGGCTTCATCCATAACCAGCACCTCAGGATCGGTATAAAGCGCCCTGGCTATACCTAATCGTTGTCGCTGGCCGCCCGAAAGACATACCGCATTTTCACCCACAACGGTATCTAGCCCTTGCGGCAGGGTAGCCACAAATTCATCGAGACAGGCTGTTTTCAACGCTTGCAGCACCCGTGCTTCATCGATCTCTGCTTCCACTACGCCAAAAGCCACATTGGCGCGGATGCTGTCATCGATGAGATAAATCGATTGAGAAATGTATCCGAGGCAATGTCGCCATCCTTCCAGATCCTCATGAATCTCGATATCATTGACGCGAATGCTCCCGGTTGGCTCGAGCAAGCCCAGTATCAGGTTGATCAGGGTTGTTTTCCCGCAACCGGTCTCGCCAACGAAGGCGATGGATTCTCCCTGCCGTATCTCTAGAGAAACATTCTCGATGGCAGATCGGGAGCCATCAGGATAGCGATAGTTGACATTCTCCAGGCTAAGCTGCCTGAATGCTCCGATCTTGTTGCCAACAGAAGTTTGCTCGCGCTCGAACTTCTCGATAGCTTCCAGCTGCTCGATATCATCGACGATACCGGGAATATGGGCGCGCGCCATGTTCATTTGATTGATGGCGCTTGCGATCTGCGACGCCATTTGTTTGAGACGCAGGGTCGCCACGCCGATCAATGCAAACACGGGTAAAACCGATGACAGCTTGTCTGATGTGGCTACGAGCAGAATCAGGATTGTCAACAGCCCAAGTACTACCAGGATCTCGATCATATATGGCATAGCTTTTTGCAGCGTCACCTGCAAGCGTTGTGCCTCGAGCGCTTTCTCCAGGCTAGATTTATGTACCTGACGCAGATAGTCTTCACATCCGATAATTCTGGCATCCACCAAGGCAGCAAAACCCTGTTGAATCGCCTTGTACACTTCCCGGGTCTGCTGTCTGCCTACCTTTCCGATATGCCGCATATGACCCTGGGTAGCACGAATCACCGCCAACAATCCTGATATGATCACCAGCAGACTCAATACCGCTGGTAACGGCGTGCTCAGCACCATAACCAGTATGATAAAGGCGCTCATGATGAGCGCCATCACTAGGCTGAAAAACGGCATCAGATAACCGTACAGCACCTGTGCCGTATCGTTTTCCATGTTACGCAGCAGTTCCGATGAGCTGCGCTTCAGATGCCATGCATAGGGGGCTGACTGATACGCCCTGAAGAGTCGATCGCCAAGCTTCAATCTCTGGTCCGCAACGATACGGGTTTGCAGATACTCCACGACAACCAGAAAAAGACTCTTCAGCACTACGAAAGCAAACAGCAAGATTGATGCCCAGATGATCATTGTCAGGGTGGTTTCGTGCGGCAGATCGGAAAACCAGATGCCTATCCAGGGAATTGTTGCCAGGGATGACGGCTCAATGATCAGAGACACGAAAAGCGGCACCGCGCCAATCCCCACCGCTTCCAGCAAGGCGGCGAAAAGCATCAATACCAGCAGCAAAACAAACTGCCGCTGGTCATGCCGGCAAAGTAGCCGACGCAGTGTCTTCAGGTCCTTGCACAAGTCAAACATGTTCGAGACCCAAGCGGGACGAATGGCCTGGATGCTCACCAGTCATTCATGGATACGTCGTTTCTGGGCTGATGAAAGGTGGGTGCAGGCTGTGCAGGCGCTTCCATGCGCAGAGTTTTCACCTTCTTGCGCGATTTTTCCTTGAGTTCCCTTTCTTCGGTATTCTTTTTCAGAAATACCGCCAGAAAGAATGCAAAATAGATGGCATTGGCAGGCTTGTGCAGATTGAAATCGACCAGTGTGTGAAGAATCAGCAAAAATACACCAATGCCGGCGCCCGCCTGTAGATATCTGAATGTGCGCCAACGCCCCTCGATCCAGAGCCGATACCAGCCAAGGGCATACATCACCAAACCAGCAAGAATGAGAATGAGCGCAAATACGCCACCATCGAATACCCATTCCAGATAGTCATTGTGTGCATGATTGACAAAAGCATCGATAGTCGGTGGCTGGTAATACGGGTAGATTTCCGGGTAGGTTCCCGGACCTGTTCCTAGAGGAAAACTCTCCAGTGCACCTCGCAGAGACGTTTCATAGATGCTCCATCGCAGGTCTTCCATGGGGTCTTGTGAAAAACGATCCAGTATAGGAGCCAGACCGATTTCCACGGTCAGTACGATGATCAGCGCAATCACCGTGCCATAGGTGCCATAAATATTGCTTCCTCCCAGTCGCCGGGCAAACACCACCAGCGTCAGAAACAATCCCAGCATCGTCAAGGCAATGCCTGCGCGGGATCGGGTGAACACCAGACACAACACGACCAGTATCCCGATAACTGCATAGACACTGGCCTGGTGGCCTTTGAGGGTATTGAGAAAACCCAAACGCTCACGCCAGGATGTACTGCGACGGGAGATGAATCTATGCTGACCCACTGTTGCGGCAAGCAGAGCCAGTACCACCGGAAACACCATTTCCAGAAAACCTGCCAGATGATCCTTGTTCAGATAGGTGCCGGCAGCAGCCTTGATGCCGTACTCATTGGATACATACAGAAAGCTTCCCCCGCTACCCCCATACTGCATGAGACTCAGAACCGACTGGAACACTGCCATACCGGACACCACATACACCAGTCTGAAGATGTTCCTTCGTGATTGATTGATGGTGGCAACAAAAATTACCAGCGGTGGCAACAACGCCCATAGCGCGGCTTCGGTGCTGTTCGGCACCAGCGTAAGCGTATGCCGGGCTTGCTCGGCGTCAACAGAGAGCAGCGAGTAAATGTCGGAAAACGCATCACGCCCAGGGAGTTGTTGCCACAATGACAAGGGTATGGGTATCAGCGTCAGAACCGGCAGCAGCACGATGCCCAACAGCAACAACAAATAGGCAGGGTTTAGCTGTGACAACTCAGAGGGGCGCATCAGCATCAGGGTCAGAACGCCGAGTGAGAGTAATTCCAGCACCAACAGCGGAACAGGCAGATTGCCCGCACGAAACAGTGGTGCAAATACCAGCATCAGTACGAGGATCCCGAAAATGCCTTGCTTGTATGCAGAAACGTGGTTTTGCATCAGTCTTCAGAAACGACGTGGATTGGCACTGCCTTGAATATTGATCAGGGACTGACCGGAGGCGGTGGTGTTGGCTTGTCTTTGCCTGGAATAATACCCAGCACGACACCGGTCCCCACAAAGGTAACCACATCTACCGCAGTCTGGTTCCCAAAAATAGCGGGCGTACAGTTACCGACAGGCGCTGCCGCCACAAGAGGGCATTTATCTGCATCGATATCTATGACCTTGAGGCCATCCCAGGCTTCATCACAACCGTTGAAGTAGGTGATTTCCACATGGGCTTTTTCCGGCACTTTCACCCGAGTACCATTTTTCAGCTTCTGACCTTTTGCAACAGGCTTGAAACCCTGTCCTTCGTCCACAAACGCCTTGCCTTTGAGCTCCTTCAGCATCGCGATAGGACAGCTGTTTTCATCCACGGTTACGGTTTTCGATCCTTCATAAACGACACTACAAGCCCCCTTGTAGTTGACCTCGGCTTTCCCGTCGACCTTCAATTCATCACCGTGTTGCAGAATCTCCCCTTCCTCGGCTCTGTGATACTGCCCTTCACGTTTTACCAGAACAGAACCGGCAATCTGACTGAGAATGATCGCCACATCATCCGCTCCACCGGCTGCAGCTCCCATGCAGGGTATCCATAAACCGGCCAGCGTGGGGCAACTTTTCACGTCGATATCGACGATCTTGGCGCCCTTCCAGGTGACTTCGCAGCCACTGTCGAAGACAACCTTGACCTCCGCTCCTTCCATGATCATCAGGCGATCGCCATCGGATACCCGTTGACCCACCTTTACGGGCAAATAGCGATCTCCCTGAAACAGCAGCACATCACCCTTCACTTCCGCCAAGACAGCGTTCTGGGCATCTTTTGCCAACACGCTGCTTACCTGAAAGATAAGTGCCAATATCACTATTGATATAAATGATTTCATTGGAATTACAATCACAACCCTATTCGTCAGCCACCCGGCTACATATACGATTCCTGCCATCACCTTTAGGTATAAGCAGTATTCATAGCCAATCAGAACGGCTTATGACAATAGCGGAATCACGTCACAATGCTAGCATTATAGTGCTTTTCATCCAAGAACTTACGATCTCAACTACCTGTATTTAACCTATTGGATACCTAATCTGTACCTAATAAAGGCAGCATCTGGACTTGCTGTCATATCGAAGCCCGAAACCGTGAACGCAATTCTGATTTTCTGTTCGTGCCACATACCTGTGATCATTCCAGTTTCCGGATGGACAAACGATCAAACCACACTTCTCCCTCGACAATCTCATCATCTGTACCTTTGGCCACTGTCTCCAATCTCAGCAACTGTCCTCGGCAGATCTTTTCATCCGGCACCCTGAAGGTGAATTGCTGCGTTTCCCAATCACTACCGCCGACCAGTAATGGCCCTCCCCCCAGCAACCTGCTTTTATCTCCCATGCAACGGACAACCCACTTCAAGCCCCCCTGAATACGCAAGCGATCGACGCGAGTACGCATTTGCATGGCGTAGCGCCCCTTGCTCAACAGCAAGGGTTGATAGACCTGTTCCTGCGGTGTGATTTCCCCGGTGTAGTAGAGGTGCAACGCCTTCTCACCTTCCGCGCCAAAGGTATGCTTACGCCGAATAACCCAGGCCTTGTTCTCTGGAAAATACCAGCCGAAGCCGGCATTTGCGGGGGGTAACTCGAAACCACCGTCAAATACGCTGCCCAGGTATCTACGCTCCTGTGCATCCAGACCATTTATCCAGACCAGATACGCTTCTGCCCATTGTTGATCCTGTTGCAGGCGCTCGACCAGCAGGTTTCTTTCCAGTTTGGAAAGGGGCACGGCACTGGCGTGTCGAATGGTCGCGATGGCAACCACGGTTTCCAGCTTTTTTGCATGTTCACTCAAATACTTGAAGAAATCATCCCACCACAGCGGCGGGGTTTCCGCCAACGATTTGAACATACCCACAGATTGCTCGTTTTCTGCCAAACGGGTCAGAGTGGGATAGATCTGGCTGCCGAGGGAAGAATTCAACGCCAGCGCCGCCGCCCAGTTTTCCAGCGCTTTTGGCAACTGGCCCCGTTTCACCCAGTAACGCGCTGCACTCAATCTGATGTCCGTGCGTGCCGGCATATGTCGCACTGCCAGCTCGATCAGCTCATCGGCCAATTCTTTCTCGTTCTTGTCGAGCAGCAGGCGAGCCAAAGCTTCCATGGGCGCAGCATTTCCGGGATTCAGCCAAATCGCCCTGCGCAGCAACTGTTCTGCCTTTTGCGGATCGGATTGCATCAAGGCCTGTCCTTTCAGAAACAGGGCAACAGGCTGATCCTTGTTCCACAGTAACGCCTGATCGATGGCCAGCGCATTTTCCAGGGTCGCCTTTCGAGCATAGTGTTCACCCAAACCGATGACCAGCATTCTCCAGGCGATCAGCAGCGCTATCAACAAGATGGACAGACGAACGGCGATGGTCTTGACTGCGGATCGATTCATCCTTCAGGCCGCTGCTCTGGCTGCTCGGTGACATTGTGCAGGAGACTGGAAATATACAGCTGCCCCCCCTTGCGGATGAGGCTGAACAGCATCTCCCCATGGAAGCGGGTTTCGCTTCCATCCTCTCGTGTTTCGGTTGTCACTTGCACGCGGCTCTTCATCTGGTACTGGTTACTGCCCAATGCCCTAATGGTAACCTGTTCCACATTAATTTTTCTGTTTCTGGTTTGCTGGAACAGCTTGCCATAGTCGCCCTGTAAAAGATTTCTTCCCGGCCCCGAATTGGTGCTCGGATCCAAGGTAAACAAATTCAACAGTCTGTCGAGATCACCCGCTTCGAATGCACGCACATATTGCATCAGTACGTACTCTGGCTGCAGTTGAGGCATGTGATTGTTTCCGGGCGCGGGAATCGGGTAGTCACCTCCGGCGAAGCGGTCTTGTTGACCAGCTATTGACGCGGGTATCAACGTACCATCAAATCCTCTCGACAGTGGATTGGAAGGATGGACATCGTCAATGCGCCGAGGCGACATCGCTTCCAGGGTATCGGTTTTTTCTCCGAGAACCACCGCTTCAGAGCTCTGCTGGCGTGGCTCCTGAACGTCAGACTGCGGTTGTCTTTCTGCCCGCATCGACAGGGCTTCCGAAACGACCGTTGTCGGGAATGCTGTTGCAACAGATGAGGCAGGTACAGAAACGGCGGGGACTTGCCGTACCCGCCCGCGGCTGGCCTCATGCAGTAGTGCACCTGAAAAAAACAGTCTGTCCGGCACACTACCCCCAATCCCGAACTCAACAGGTTCCGATTCCGCCAGGGTCAAGGTAGTGGTCTTCGATTCAGACAGGACAATCATCAGCAATGCTGCCAGCAGAAATCCGATCAACAGCCAGACCGTGATTTTCGGGTGCCGCTGCAGAAATCCGAATCGATACAGGAACTCTGTGGGACTGCTGGCAGGTGCAACAGCCCGGCGCATTCTGTTTTGGTTCGGCTGTTTCCGGGACGGGTGATTTACCGCTGCGGTCTTCCTGCCCTTGCCGGGGTCCATCCGTAGCAGCTGACGGTCATAGGCTCGACGTTGCTCCGGATGCTTCAGCACCCCATATGCACGATTCAGACGACGTACGAACTGCGCTTCCCATTGTGCTTCGGCGCTGGTCCTGTCCGGGTGAAAAAGACCGATCAACAAGCGGTATCGTCGCCGTATGCTATCCATGTCAGCGTCGACCGGTAACCCCAGCACCCGGTAGTGATCTTCCCCATCGATAAACAGGAACTGGCGTACAAAAAAGTAAGAGGCCGCCAGAAGCTCGTCTGTCTGGCATCCGAGGCGGCGCGCAACAGGGGCCAGATGTTCTTGCGGACGAGCCAGACAATCGAGGAAGGCGGGGAGCTGTGGGTAAACCTTTCTCACCCCATCAGAAACCACGGAGCGTGACAACGGTGCGCGATAGCTATGCAACACCTGCGCAAAGAATTGTTCCGTAGCTCCGGGCATCAGATCGACAGGAAAATCAGCGCAACTCAAGAAACCAGTTTGGGCTGGTCTTCCGCATTGTCTGCGGCATAGCTGTAGTAGTTATAGTCGTACTCGTAGTCATACCCATAGCCGCTACGTCCCTGCCCGTACTTGACCAACAGCGCACCAAGCACATTTGCCCGCGCCTGTCGCAGGCGCCGTACAGCGCCTTTCAGTGCCCCGGCACGGGTTACGCCGGCATCCACTACCACGATGGTGGCATTGGACATGTTGGCAAGGATAAGCGCATCAGCCAGTCCCAGCACCGGCGGACCATCGATCACTACCAGATCGAACTTTTCTTCTGCGGTCTGCAAAAACTCCATCATCCGGCCACTTCCCAGCAGTTCTGCAGGGTTTGGCGGCAAGGGGCCGGTCGTCAGGACGTAGAGCCCCTCCACCACAGCTTCCTGAACCAGCTCTCCGGCCTTGTGCCCGCCGACCAGATAATTGGTCAGTCCGGTTTCATTCGAGAGGCTGAGTTCGTTGTGTAGTGACGGGTTGCGCAGATCAGCATCCACCAGCAACACGTTCGCTCCCGCTTGCACATACGCCAGGGCCAGACTGATGGCGCTGGTGGTTTTTCCTTCACCCGCGATGGAGCTGGTGATATGCAGTATTTTCGGGGATCCCGACGGGGAAGAAAACGACAGGGCCGTCCGGCAAGAACGGTAGGCCTCTGCGATAGCCGATTTGGGTTCCTCGTAGGTCTTCAACGCCAGCGACTCGGCATCGTCCTTCAGGTGCAACTCCGGTATGACGCCCAGCACGGGCATTTCAGCCAGTTTTTCAAGCTCGGCCGACGACTTGATGGTGTCATCCAGATGTTCGAACAGGAATGCCAGACCGATGCCCCCCAGCAAACCGATGATCAAGGCAATCTGCAGGTTCTTCCTGAGATTGGGCTTGAAGGCCGCACCCGGCACCTCACCCTTGTCAATAATGGAGATGTTGTTGGCCCCCACCCCCGCTGCCACGCCGACCTCCTTGATGCGTTGCAACAATCCGTCATATAGCTCACGGTTGGTTTCCACATCCCGCTTCAGTGCCTGGTAGTCGGTACTCTTGCGCTGCAGATCGAGAATCTGCCCCTTGATGTCCGCCATGCGGGACTGGAGCATCGCCTGCTCCCGGACCGCAGCCTGATAGCCGCTTTTGATCGATGACTGTATATCCGAGCTTTCCTCGCCAATCTTGCGTTTCAGCTCCTTTATCTGCCCTTGCAGTCGCTGCATCTTCGGGTAGGCCGGTTTGAACACCCGCAGATTGTCCTCATACTCTCCTTCCAGTTCCGCCAACCGCTCCTTGTAGGCCTGAATGACGTCACTGTCTGAAATACGATCGAAACCCTGTGCACCCGTGGCTTTCATCTCCTGAAATGTGGATTCAGCCTTTATCCTTTCCGCCTCGACTTCCGTCAGTCGCTTGTTCAACGCCTCCAGCTTCTGCATCAGAATGCTTTGCTTGGAATCCATGTCCACGATGGCTCTTTCACCAGCGTATTCCACCAGCTTGCGCTCCGATTCCTCCAGGTTGGCCCGCACCTGCTTGATACGATCGGACAGGAAAGTCTTGGCATAGGACGAGTTTTCAAACCGCCTTTCCATGGTGGTGTCGATAAAGCTCTTGGCCAGTGCATTCACCACCTTGGCAGCCAACTCCGGATTCGGGCTGTCATAGCTGACGACCACCAGGCGCGAATTCTTGATGGGGCTGACGGTCAGATTGGCCAGCAGCAGATTCTCCAATCCCTTGCTGCCCGCAGCAGCACCCGAATCACCGTCATCACGATTGCTGTCGGCGGAAAAAAAACGGCGCAGTTCCCGGAAAAAAGAGGATTTTTCCTCCGCCCTGAATTGATCGGACGATTCCAGGCCCAGCTGTTCGACGACCCGCCTCGCCAAACCACGGCTTTTCAGCAGCTGATACTGGGTTTCGTAGAAATCATAACTGTAGGCCGCCTCTCTGGGCGTGACCCCTTCAAAATTGACGATCCTGGCCGCCTCCCGATCGATCTGCAGTTTTACGCTGCTGCGATAGATGGGCGTCTGCAACGAGGTGGCGATTGCGCTGGCGACCAGTGCAATGAGTGTAAACAATATGATGGTGAACTTGTGCCGGACAATGACTGTCCAGTATTGCTTCAGGTTCAGCCCCTCCTCGTCTTCATCGAAGCGACTACTTTGCACCTGGTCATACAAGCTCAGCTCGCGCTCTTCCTCTGACAAGGCGAGTGCATGTCGGGACGATTTCGGCATCTTGTTTACTGGAGGCATAGCCATCTAAAACAACACTGTCCAACCAACAAAACTGGTCAAGGTCTTGGTGAAAAGATCCCATCCGGCCTTGCTGCCACTTCTGTTGACAACGATGATGTCGCCACTATGCAGTACGGGGTCGATCTGCTGCCCGGATCTCACCTTGGTGTAGGAAAGGATGTACCCGGTAGTTTTTCCGTTAACCGTGCGGAAGATGGCCACCTCAGAAAAATCGGCGAGTCGATCCATGCCCTTGGCATTGGCGATAGCCTGCAGAAACGTCGTCTTGCCCTTGAGTGGAAACACGCCAGGATTCTTCACCCAACCCTCGACGGTAATTTTCTGGCTTTCGTAATCCTTGATGAATACCGTTACATGGGGATCCTGCAGATATTTCTCCCCAAGGACTTTTTCGATCCTGCGCTCGGCTTCGCTGGCGGTCAAACCCGCCACTTTCACGCCACCGATCAAAGGTAGTGATACATATCCCTGGGTATTCACTCTGGCTGCTCGACTCAGCTCTTCTGCCTGAAAAACCTCCACCTCGATGACATCCATCGGCCCTATACGATACTCGTAGGATCCCGGATCCGTCTTGTTGAGACTTTGGGCGACAGAAAAATCCGCTATCGGTGTTCCTGTCTTGATTTCGTCACTGACGATTTCAGGTTTCTGCGCAGCGGAAAGATCATCCAATACGTCTTCGGCCCCGACCGCATGGAGGGAAAGCAACAACACCGGTAGTACAATAAAAAAAATAAACCTGTTCAGCATCTTGTTTTGAATTTGATACAACTAATGTGCCCATAATATCATTTGAAGACGGTAAATGTTCGGCGGAAAATCATTGATCTTCACCCATTCAACTGCACACAGAAAATCCATGTATGCCAATCGTTCTGCGTAAAAAATCCTTGTCCCTATGGTAAAGCTAAGGCCTATCCGGAAGATTGGAAAAAGCGCCCGATCAAGCCTCGCTTCTTTCCGATCCTGAGTTCTCCCGTAGGGTCGAACGCGGGCGGCTTTGGCACAGCTGCAGGATCGGCATCTTCCCAGACTGCCCGGGGACGTTCGAGTACCAGCCTTGAAGCCTCTTCCTTACCTACATACTTTGCTGCAGCTTCCTCGCCTTCCGCCAGTAGCGGCGGTCTGCTCTTCAGGTTGTGCCCATCGGTTGCCAGCACATGGACGATGCCGTCATCCAGCATCTTTTCGCTCCAGTATTTCGGCGCCTTGCCGAAACGTCCGCTAAGGCTACCGGATGTGAGTTGTATCCATGCGCCGGCCTTCACCGAAGAAATAAATTCCTGGTAGTGACCTTCCATCCATCTCAATCGTTCCGGATGGGTAATGAGCGGGATGAACCCCGCACTGATAGATTCAAATATGAATCGGTCAAAATTCAATAGCGGCACATGATGCGATGGTTCGAACAGGAAATAGCGGGATTTGTTCAAAGTGGGAAATGCCCCGGAACGCAAGTTGGGTACCAGCTCTGGCACAACTTGAATATCCGCCCCATAGGTCAGTTTCAGGGCAATGTTGTTCTTGTCCAGTTCCTGACGCAAGACCTGCACCGCCAGGGCAATGCCCTCTGGGGTATTGTCGTAAAGTCCAGGATAAATATGCGGCGTACATGCCAGGTGCGTGATGCCGTCATCCACCGCGATTTTTGCCATTTCCAGTGCCGTGGGCAGATCCCTGGCACCATCATCAATAGCCGGCAACAAATGGCAATGCAGATCATACATTGGCGTCACCTTTGCTTTTTTCCATCTTCCACGACTTGTGGTCGTGAACCCGGCGCAAAGCCTTCATGATCTTCCAGGCATGGTGCATACCCCAGAAATACACCGCGAAAATCGCCAGAAACAGATAGAACATCACGATTTCAGGAATTCCTGCCCATTCACCGGCCAGTCCGATAGCCGCCATGAGCAGACTGATACCCAGCATGATGAACACGGTTGTCCTGACACTGAATCCAGCCACCAGCAGGATATGGTGAAAATGCTCCCGGTCGGGCGAAAATGGCGACCGCCCCCGCATTACGCGTCTGCTCATGATCGCCACCGTATCCATGATGGGCAGCGCAAACAGCCAGATGGCAGTGATCGGTCGAAGCAGGTTGATGGGATCCTGTGTGAAGCGGATCAAAAACCAAGTCACCGCCAGCCCCAGAAACAGGGAGCCGGCATCCCCCAGGAATACAGAAGCCGGTCGGGACGCTGAAAATCTAAAATTGAACAGCAGAAACCCCACCAGGGTTCCACACAACAACAACAGGATCGTGGCATCCTGTTGCATTCCCGACTGCCAGGCCAGCACCAGCAGTGTCCCGAAAAAGATCAGCAGCAAACCGCCCGCCAGCCCATCCAGGCCATCCAGCATATTGGTGGCATTGATCACACCTACACTGCAGAAAATACTGAAAGGCACCGCCAGAAATCCCAATGTCACATCACCGGAGCCAAACAACGCACCCAGGTTCCGCAGCTCAACACCGCCCCACAATACGATGATCAGGGAAGCGCCAATCTGTGCAGCAAATCGGGACCAGGTCGGCGTTTCCTGAAAATCATCGAGCAGTCCAACAATCAACACGGCAGCTCCGGCGAGGAAAAAGGCACGCCATTGACCCAATGGTAATTCCTGGGTCAACAACAGCATCAGAAAAGCACAGAATATGGCCACGCCACCAATCAACGGTGTCGCCTGTTTGTGATTCTTGCGACCACCCGGCTGATCCACAAGACCTATACGGCTGGCCACGGGCCTGAACAACCAGATCAGTCCCGCTGTCAGCACAACGGCCGAAAAAAACAAGAGGATGATTTCTATGATGTATTTCCTGCCATTTTGCAGTTCTCTAATTAACTGTACTTCGGCTCTATGCAAAGAATCTTAACAGATGCTTTACAAAGATCACCTTCTCCTGTTTGAAGATAGCAAACAATC
>CAZFXI010000062.1:14492-15831 GCA_964522855.1 uncultured Sedimenticola sp. | reverse complement strand
CCACGAAAGGGCGCGAATAATACCCGACTTGAAAAAGAGATACAAGCCCTTTCTGCGAGGTAAGACGGAGAGGCAAAAAAAATAGCGCGGCAGGGGTGCCGCGCCAAACAATAACCACCAAAGGAGGATGGTGCATACTGATTTTCCAAAAGGGGGAGGAGGAGAGGAAAATCAGTATGTGAGCATTTTCTAATATTAGGGTGTTCTTGTCAAGAGGATTTTCTGTGGTGGGGGTTATATTTTCAGGCGCTCCACAACCTGATTCTGCAGCAGATGGCGTGTTATGATCTCATCCAGATCATCGCTATCCACATAGGTGTACCAGGTTTCTTCGGGATAGATCACCACAACAGGCCCTTGAGCACAGCGATCCAGACAGCCCGCACTGTTGATGCGTACCTGACCGTTTCCATGGATACCCAATTCCTTGCAGCGGTTTTTAAGATATGCTCGGGCTTTTTTTGCGCCGAGACTCGCGCAGCAGTTGCTGTCCTCACGCTCATTGGTACAGACAAATACATGGTATTTGAAGTAAGACATGTCCGACTTTTCCCGTGATTGCCTGGCAATGAGTATACCCGAAGGATGTCGGCATGATTCCTGAAGCGGCACGCTGTGTGAAATGTGGCCTTTGCCTGGCTGAATGTCCTACCTATCAGTACAGTTTCAATGAAGCCATGTCCCCCCGTGGACGTATCACGCTGATCCAGGCCTTGGCGCAGGGTCAGGTGAAAGTGGACCGCTACACTCATGAAGTATTGAACAGTTGTCTGCTGTGTCGGCGCTGCGAGGCCATGTGTCCATCCGAGGTGCCTTTTGCCGTGGTCATGGATCAAGGACGGGCGCTGGTGCGATCCCGGCAGGGACTGAAGGAAAAGCTGTTGATTGCGCTGTTGACCCGTCCGTTTTTAATGCGATTGCTATCCCGGATCGGAAAAGCCGTTCTCCCCGAAGCGGCCCCTCTGGGCAGCGTGGTGGCTCAAGCGCGACCGGATGCCCCGGAACCTGGAATTGTCTGTCTTCCTCCAGAAAATGAACCAGCGGGACGGGTGGGGCTGTTTACGGGATGCACGGGCAGTCTGTTTGATAGTGAAGCCCTTGAAGGGGCAATAGCGCTGCTGCTGCATGCGGGTTATGAGGTGCAGATACCCCGCGACCAGGGTTGTTGTGGTGCACTGGATGCCCACGGGGGCAATGCGGCAAAGGCAGCGCGTCTGGCTGCCAACAATGAAGCGGCCTTTGCCGAGCTGGGTGAGTTGGACGCCGTATTGAGTATTGCCAGCGGTTGTGGTGCGCAGCTCGCCGGATACGCCGTTCTGGGAGAAAAGCATGCCGATAT
>CAZFXI010000062.1:0-14392 GCA_964522855.1 uncultured Sedimenticola sp. | reverse complement strand
CTGCAGGCGGGGACCGCCAGTGACGGTCCGAGGTATGTGCATCCGGTGACCCTGCTGGCGCAACAGCTGATTAGGGACTAGAATTTCCATCATGAAAGCGAAAGACAACAGAAATTGTACTGCAGCAGATCGCCTGGTGGTGAATCTGGATCAGGCGCTACGCACCCTGTTCGGCCGTCCACTGGTGACCGAGCGGCCCAATCCCGCCGAGAAATGCGCAGCATCCGAGCTACCGGAATCCCGGAAGGATCATGTGGCCCGCCTGATGCGCATCAACCACACCGGAGAAGTTTGCGCCCAGGCTTTGTACCAGGGCCAGGCATTGACGGCGCGCAAGGAAGATGTGCGGCGCAGCATGGAGCGCTCGGCGGCAGAGGAAAACGATCACCTCGACTGGTGTGAGCAACGGGTAGAAGAACTGGGTGGACGCCTGAGCATCCTCAATCCCTTTTGGTATGCCGGTTCTTTTGCCTTGGGCGCGGTAGCTGGATTGGCAGGAGACAAGTGGAGCCTGGGGTTTGTGGCGGAGACCGAGAAACAGGTGGAAGGCCATTTGGAGGAACATCTCGCCCAGGTGCCTGAATCAGATTGCCGTACCCGCGCCATCCTGGAGCAGATGAAGGAAGACGAGATCCGCCATGGTCAGACTGCCAAGGCTCATGGCGGAGCCGAGCTGCCCGCTCCGGTCAAGGCGGCCATGAAGCTCACGTCCAAGCTCATGACCAAGAGCGTATATCGCTTGTAGGAGGCTTGTTCCCGGTCCGAAGCGTTTTGGGATGCGGCGGCCCGCCGCTCCTACCTGTGGTATTTCCTGCTCAGCTCGTGCACTGCTTCGACCATGGCCGCCGCATGTTCCGGATCGACGCCGGGGTGAATGCCATGCCCCAGATTGAACACATGGCCGGTGCCAGTGCCATAGTCTTCCAGAATTCTGTCGACAGAGCGTCGGATTACCGCGGGTGAAGCGTACAGGGTGCTGGGGTCCATATTGCCCTGCAGGGCTACCCGACCACCCACGCGGTTGCGTGCCTCGCCGATGTCCGTGGTCCAGTCCAGTCCCAGCGCGTCACAGCCCGTGTCCGCCATGGCTTCCAGCCATTGGCCGCCACCCTTGGTGAACAGCACCACCGGCACCTTGCGACCTTCGGCTTCCCGCGTCAGGCCTTCGACGATATGTTGCATATAGGTCAGGGAAAACTCCCGGTAATCGGACGGCGTCAGGGTGCCGCCCCAGGTATCGAAGATCATCACCGCCTGGGCGCCTGCGGCGATCTGGGCGTTGAGATAGGAGGTGACCGAAGCGGCCAATTTTTCCAGCAGGGCGTGCATCAATTCCGGCCGGTCGAACATCATGCCCTTGGACAAGGCGAAATTCTTGGTGCTGCCCCCTTCCACCATGTATGTGGCCAGGGTCCAGGGACTGCCGGAAAACCCGATCAGTGGCACCCGGCCATCCAACTCCCGCCGTATGGTGCGTACCGCATCCATCACATAGCGCAGTTCTTCTTCAGGGTCGGGAATGGGCAGGGCATCGATGGCTGCCTTGTCCTGCACCGGATGCCGGAAGCGGGGGCCTTCGCCTTCCTCGAAATACAGGCCCAGTCCCATGGCATCGGGGATGGTCAGGATGTCGGAAAACAGGATGGCCGCATCCAGGGGGAAGCGTTCCAGGGGTTGCAGGGTGACTTCGCAGGCCAGTTCCGGGTTCTGACACAGACTGAGGAAGTCGCCGGCTTTTTTCCGGGTGGCCCGGTATTCCGGCAGATAACGTCCCGCCTGACGCATCATCCATACCGGCGTTATATCGACTGGCTGGCGCAGCAGGGCGCGTAAAAAGCGATCATTCTTCAGTGTGCTCATGGAACTCCGGAATCTGAACTGGGCGATGGGCGGTGATTTTACACCCTTCTTTATGGTTTTTGGGAAAGACTATCTGATATAAGGGTTGGGCTTGCCCTGGATTCTGGCGACAGCTGCATTGTGGCGTTTTTCTTCCGTGTCCGCTGGAAACTGCTTGTTCCATTTCTCCAGCATCCTGCGTTGTTTACGATAGATCTCCAGGTCATACTCATCGGCCATATACAGCATGGCCCTGGCAATGCGGCCGCGGACTTCCGGCCGGGGTTCCACCCGCCGGGCGCGAAAATCCACTTCAAAATCACAGCCTTTGTAATAGTGCTTCTCGCCTTTGATGATGCCGAACGCCATAGCGCTCCGGGTCTGATTGACATCTTTTCTTGCCGCATACATGTTGTGCATGTCTGATTCGATCAGATTGAAACGTGCGCTGTTGTGGCGGCATTGCTCACGCTTCCCGCAGCCCAGTTTCCTGGTGACCCAACTCATGGGATAGATATGCTCTACATTCACGCTGCGGTCGAAAGGACGGAATTTTCGTCCACAATACAGCGTTTCGCCACCCTCCGGATATACGCCTTGCCAATAGCTGCGTAAGCTGTCCAGGTAGTTGCGCTGCGGTGGACGCGAGCAGGCGGTGGCAGCCCACAATGTCAATCCCAGCAGCAATAGAATCACGATTCTCGTTTTCATCGACGTTCAGTGCATTACAGTCAGACGGTTGTGCGATAATATCGCTGTTTCGATGACAAGTGTTAATCCTAAGGAGCCTCTGATCCCACGGATTCAGGTCAGTTAGAGGCTCCCAAGCCACACACGGTAGTATTTTTTATGCAAAACGGACAAGACCAGAGCAATACGTTAGCCTCCAATCGGCTGTGGCTGATTATCAGCTTGGTGATCGCGGTAACCGTGATTGCGGTGATGATGGTTCCAGAAGCCGACAGGAAGGCAGAAGACATACCACCGCCGGTGGGACTGGCGGAGACCCCGCCAGCGCCTGTGTCTGAGATGGATGAAAGCATACCCGCAACAGAGGCAGTCGGGGTGGATGCTGATACTTCCGCCATACAGCATGAGGGTGATGCAGCACGCACCTACCTGGCGCAGGCGACGGGCGAGGGGCTGGCGGCCAGTGCGGTGTACGCCAAGGCGCAGGAGTTTCGGTCTCGGCGCCAGTTCGGCGATGCCTGGCTATTGTATTTCAAGGCGGCGAAGGATGGCCATGCCGAAGCTGCCATGGCGTTGGCTGAGCAGGCGGACCCCAGGTACTTCAAGGCGGATGAGACGGTGCTTTCCCAGCCCGATGTGGTGCAGGCCCACAAGTGGTATCTGCAGGCACAACGCAATGGCAGTGAACAAGCCGGCCAACGTCTACAACAATTGCTGGCGGATCTTGAAAAGTCTGTGCAGGCAGACGATGAGCAGGCTGCGGTATTGCTGGAAACATGGAAATCAAGCAAATGAGAAAGATCGGCAGTTTACTGGTGCTTCTGATCCTGTTTAACCTACAGGCTCTGGCGGATACAAACAAACCCTTACTCATGGAAGGCAAGAGTGCGCTCTATCAACGTGTGCTGGCCATTCCTGAGGCCCGTCTTCATGACCAACCGGGTGACAATCAGGGGGCGCAGGTCATCCCTTTCAGCGCTTTCTACGTCTATGAGCGTAAAGCCGTGCAGGCATCGGAATGGCTGCTGGTGGGGACTGACCGCCACGGCAGCCTGGCTGGCTGGCTGGCTGTAAAAGACAGTATTCCCTGGAATCAGGGGCTGACGGTGGTATTTCGAGACCCGACGGGACATGATCGGGTGCTGATGTTGCGTGACAAGGCCGCGTTGAAAACCCTGGCAAAAGATGCCGGTGGGGAGCGTTATCAGCAGCTCTATACCGAAGTGATACAGGGAGCGTTGCCGGCAGATTCGCCCGTCGTGGCAATTCAGCCCGCGGCGCATATCGATATCCGCAAGAACTTTTATCTGGTACCTATTCTCGATTTCGAAGACACCTGGCTGGGTACGGAGCAGGCACGGATGCTCAAAATTGCCAGTGTGCCCCTGGCACACAGAAAAAGCGGGGTTGCATCGAAAGGCAATCCGGAAAGGGAATACACCGCCGGTCTGGTGTTCGTTATCGATGCCAGCCTTTCCATGGGCGAATACATCCAGCGCACCCGTGAAGCGGTGATGAAAATCTACGATCAGCTCGGCGATGCGGGACAACTCGGGAAGGTGAATTTCGGACTGGTAGCGTTTCGAGACAACGCCAGCGCGGCGCCAGGTCTGGACTATACGGCCAGAACCTACGTCAATCTGCAGCAGGGGCGCGATCCAGGTGTATTTCTGGAAAAGGTGGATCAACTGTCTGCGGCGAAGGTCTCCAGCCAGGATTTCCGTGAAGATGCCTATGCGGGTCTGCAGCAAGCCATCGAAGGCATGGGCTGGCAGGGGCACGATGCCCGCTATATCGTGCTGATTACGGATGCAGGTGCCCGGGAAGGTGATGATCCCCTGTCCACAACGGGCCTGGGAACAAAGGCGTTGCGTCAGTTGGCTCAGGACAACGGCATCGCCCTGTTTGTGCTGCACCTGAAGACACCTTCGGAAATGGCAGATCATGCAGCGGCAGAAGCACAGTACCGGGAGCTGTCCGATTTTCCCGGTATCGGCAGCCTGTATTATGGCGTGCCCACAGGCGATGTCGAAGAGTTCGGTACGGTGCTGGACCGCCTCGCCGGGCAGATTTCAGCCCAGGTGGCGCAGGGGTTGAAGGCTCCGCCGGCGCCTGCCAAGCCGGATACCGAAAAGAATACACGCCTGAGCGAGTTGCAGAGTAAGGTGGAGAAACTCGGTTATGCCCTGCGAATGCAATACCTGCAGCAGACCAGTGGTCAGCCTCCGCGGATCTTCAACGCCTGGATGCTGGATCGCGATTTTCGTCAGCCGCAGCGCAAGACTGTGGATGTGCGGGTGCTGCTTACCCGCGATCAGCTTTCGGACCTGCATGACATCTTGCGGCAGGTATTGCGCACCGCCGAAGACGGCCTGCTGTCGCCACAGGGTTTTCTCAACGAGCTGAAGAGCCTGGCTGCGACAATTACTCGCAACCCGGAAGAACTGGGGCGTACCACCGCCACCACCGCAGGTGAAGGTAACAGCTTGGTGGATATGGGCTTTATCGGTGACTATATCGAAGGGCTGCCCTACACCGGTGAAGTGATGTCCCTGTCTCTGGAAGACTGGCAGGACTGGCCTGCCAGCCAGCAGATCGAATTCCTGCGGCGTCTGGAAGAGAAAATCACTTATTACCGGGCACTGCATGACAATACCGACCTGTGGATAAGCCTGGACAACGGCCCAATCAGCGGAGATTCCGTGTTTCCCCTGTCGCTGGACATGCTGCCCTGATGACCGCGGCCAGCAGTCCTGAAATCATCTATCAGCTCAAGGATGTTGCCAAGACGCGTACCAGCAATGGCTACACCTTCGGGCTGCGGGTGCCGTCGTTGCGTATTCAGCGTGGCGAGAAAATTGCTCTGATCGGTGAAAGCGGCTGTGGCAAGTCCACGCTGCTGGATATGCTGGCTTTCATCCTGCAGCCCAGCAAGATTGGCGACTTCAGTTTTCAAGCCGGTAACGCCGATACGGTTGACATCGGTACTGCCTGGCGCAAACGCAAGCGCAACCGGCTGGCTGCCCTGCGCAAGGCACATATGGGTTATGTGATGCAGACCGGTGGGCTGCTGCCGTATCTGAACATCTACGACAACATCAACCTGTCCCGCCAGATGCTGGGGATGAAGGCAGATGGTACGGTGGAAAACCTGGCCAGGGAGCTGGGGCTGGCACGCCATCTTCACAAGCTGCCGCATGCTCTGTCCACCGGTGAACGTCAGCGCGTCGCCATCGGCCGGGCACTGGCGCACCGGCCTGCCATCATCATTGCCGATGAGCCCACCGCATCGGTCGATCCCTTTGCGGCGGAAAAGATCATGTCCCTGTTCATCGGCATGGTGGAAGAGCGGAATATCACCGTGATTGTCGCCAGTCATGCCTGGCGACATATTAAACAGTTGGGGCTGCGCCGTCTGGCGCATCACACCCGACGTTCTGCCGATGGCCATATGACTGAAACGGTGGTGAGTGGCTGATGATCTTCCGTCAGAAGCGTCAGACCCTGGCTTTGGCGAGCCGGGATTATTTTCACGAGTGGCAGATATCCATCTGCTTCGTGCTGGCGCTGGCAGCGGTGCTTGGGCCGATGCTGGTGTTGTTCGGATTGAAGTTCGGCATCGTCGGCTCCATGCTCGAAGAGCTGGTGGAAAACCCGGTGAAGCGGGAGATCCGCCCCGTGGGCAGCGGTCGCTATGACCGGGTGTGGATAGACAGTTTGCGCAAGCGCGCCGATGTGGATTTCATCGTGCCGCGTATCCGCAGCATTGCCTCCACGCTCTCGGTTCAGAGCGCGCAGTCGGGGCGCATTTTACAGTTTGAAGTCATTCCTTCCGCCAAAGGGGACCCCCTGCTGGATCCGGCGCTGGCCGCGCCGTCGGGACTGGACAAAGTGGTGCTGTCCGCCAGCGCGGCAAAAAAACTCCAGGTCAGTGCCGGCGATCATATTGAAGGCAGCCTGACACGTCAGTACAGGGGGCGCCGGGAGCGTGTGTCTCTCGACCTGCAGGTGGCTGCGATTGCCCCTGCGACGGCGTTCAAGCGGGATGGTCTGTTTGCCGCCGTCATGCTGGTGGAGGCGCTGGAGGATTTTCGTGATGGCCATGAAGTGCCGGCTCTGGGCTGGGAAGGGGCGGCGGCGTTGCAGCAGCGAAACTATACCGGTTTTCGCCTGTATGCCAGCTCCATCTATGATGTGGCGGCTTTGCGAGACAGTTTCGAACGCAGCGGTATCGAGGTGCGCACCCAGGCGGCAGATATCGAAAACGTGCGGCGCATGGACAGAACCCTGTCTGCCATCTACTGGGCCATCGCCCTGATTGGACTGGGGGGCTTTTCCCTGTCCCTGGGAGCCAGCCTGTGGGCGAATGTGGATCGCAAGCGCAAGGAATTGTCGGTGTTGCGCCTGGTGGGCTTCCGTAGCGGCGAGATTATCCTGTTTCCGGTAGTGCAGGGTTTGTATACCGCCGTATTGGGCTGGGCGCTGGCCTGCGGTATCTACTATGCAGCCGCCTGGAGCATCAACCTGATGCTTGCGCCGCAACTGGAAAGCGCCCAGAAAATCTGCCGTCTGCTGCCGGAGCATTACGCCATTGCCCTGGCAATTACCGCCGGCGCTTCCATGTTGGCTGCTATACTCGCCGGTATTCGTGCTGCGCGAGTGGAGCCCTCTGAAGGCCTGCGGGAAATATAGCTCTTATACATGAAAACAGTCCGGGAGAACCTGATCTATCTGAGCCTGACCGCCATCGTGGTAGTGGGTGGATACGCCTTTCTGCGCTACGCCTACAAGGTCATGGATCGGGCGCCCTTCACCCAGGAGATTGTACTCATCCTCCTCGGTACGGTGGCGACGGTGCTGATCACGGCCATGTTGCTCAACAAGCAGACAGAAGTAGAGCTGAAAAAGGAGCAGAGCATCAAGTTCATCGAACTGAAATCCGAGATCTACATGGATTTCATCGCCCACATCGAACAGCTGATGCTGGAAAAGGCCGTGACCGAGCAGGATCATGTGCGTCTGCAGTTCCTCACCCACAAACTCGCCATGGTGGCCAGTCCTGCGGTGCTGATGCAATATCAGGGATTTCTGGAGGTGTTCAACTGCTCCGCCAGGGATGCGTCACTGGACAAGCGTGATGGTGGCGCCATTTCCACTGCATTGGCGGAACTCACCGTGAAGATACGTCAGGATCTGGTAGGAGAACAGGATCAGGATGGTTTCTATGATCTGACCGTCATCAATCAACAGGTAATGAACAATGCCCGAGAATCCTTCAATGGATGAAACCAATCAGGATGCCGAGGTGAAGCATCTCGCCAATACCAACGTGCTGGCGGAGGATGTCATCCTCAGCCCCGCTGCCCTGCGCGAGAAGCTGCCCCTGTTAGCTGTAGCCAGAGATACCGTGGCGAGCGGCCGTCAGGCGGTGAAGGCTATTCTGGAAGGTCGGGATGCTCGGCTGCTGGTGGTGGTCGGACCCTGCTCCATTCATGATCCGCAGGCAGCGATGGAATATGCTACGCGGCTGCAGGCACTGTCGGCCGGGTTGTCCGATTCACTGCTTGTTCTGATGCGCGTGTATTTCGAAAAGCCACGCACTACAACCGGCTGGAAGGGATTGATCAACGATCCGCACATGGACGACAGTTTCCAGTTGGAAGAAGGGCTGCATATCGCCCGTCGTCTGCTGGTGGACCTGGCAGAAATGGGTATGCCCGTGGCCACCGAAGCGCTGGATCCCATCAGCCCCCAGTATCTTGCTGACTTGTTTTCCTGGGCCGCCATCGGGGCGCGTACGACCGAATCCCAGACCCACCGTGAAATGGCCTCTGGCCTGTCCATGCCCGTGGGCTTCAAGAATGGCACCGATGGCAGCTTGTCTGTAGCGATCAACGCGTTACATGCGGTGTCTGAGCCGCACAGCTTCCTGGGCATCAATCCCCAGGGCCGCACGGCCATTATCCGTACCCGGGGTAATGCCTGCGGTCATGTGATCCTGCGCGGTGGCGGCGGGCAGCCCAACTATTCTTCGGTGAACGTGGCGCGGTGTGAGCAGTCCCTGACAGAGGCCAATCTGCCACTGAATATCATGGTCGATTGCAGCCACGACAATTCGGAAAAGGACCCGCAGCAGCAAAGCCTGGTGGCCAGGGATGTGCTGAACCAGATCCGTGGAGGCAATTCATCCATCATGGGCATCATGCTGGAAAGCCATCTGTATGCCGGCAATCAGCCCATACCGGAAGATCTGAGCCAGCTGCGCTATGGCGTATCCGTGACCGATGCCTGTATGGACTGGACAGGCACGGAATCCCTGTTGCGTGAACTGGCCGCTGGACTCACACGGGATTGATGACGGCAAGCTGGGCAGAGCAACTGGCACAAGGCCTGCAAACCATGGGCTTGGAGGCTGACGCGCAACAGCAGCAGCAAATGCTGGACTATCTCGCGCTGTTGCGGAAATGGAACAGGGCTTTCAATCTTACCGCCATCCGTGATCCTGATGTGATGGTTTCCCGGCAATTGCTGGACAGCCTTTCCATCCACAGGCTACTGCAGGGAAACAGGGTGCTGGATGTGGGCAGCGGTGCCGGCCTGCCGGGCATTCCCCTGGCAATCATGAATCCGGATCGTGCTTTCACGCTGCTCGATACCAACAGCAAGAAGACCCGCTTTCTCAACCAATCCAGGCTGGAACTTGGTCTGGAAAACGTGCAGGTGGAACAGGTGCGGGTAGAGGCGTATCAACCAGAGCAGCTATTCGACACCATCACCTCTCGTGCCTTTGCCTCTCTGCCGGATATGCTGCGCCTTACCCGCCATCTCCTTGCCCCTGCTGGATGCTGGTTGGCCATGAAGGGTGCTGTTCCAGAAGATGAGTTGAGCACTCTGGATGGATTTCGCTATGAAATTCAACAATTAGCGGTTCCTGGTGAGGCCGGGGAGCGCCATGGGGTCGTGCTTTACCCCGCATTGTGAGAATTTTCCTACAAGCATTCGGGGAATTTCTCCATATTCACCATTACTGATCGCGCCTATAGTAAGAATGTACAGAGCAAGTTCAACAACAGGGATATCAGTCATGGTGCAACAGAGCAGAAAAAGTTCCGATTCAGGTGATATTGAGGTCGCTCAACCGCATCTGCGGGAACGGCACATGTTCAGGCTGCTGCTGCAAAGCAATCCCAATTACTTCGGAAATGCCTTGTCCAGCTGTTTGCCGGCAAAGGCCAGTATCAGCTGCAATACCCACTATGAGGATATTCTTTGCGTAGGCTACAATCCGAAGGACAAGCTGCTGGCGGCGGTGATTGTGCTCCATCGGTCAGTCGGCTATGGCACAGGAACCCGCATCAGCAGTGCGCCGGAATATGTGCGTTTCTATTTCTCCTTCGATGACGGAAGAACCTGGGAAGATATGGGTTGTGCCAGCGTGGATGCTCACAATGCGGCGACCGAGGTGCGACAGTGTGCTGTTTCCCTTGAGCTGACAGGAAAGCAAAGCCAGTTTGCTGCAGAGCAGGCCAGGATCAGGGCGGTGCTTTCGTGGAATGACAGGCCGCCAGCCGAGGTGTCTCAATGGAGGCCCGTGTTTGGTAATGTGTTTGAAACCACGATTTGTCTTTCCTCCCGGTCAACGCCGGTGATGGAAGCGGATGCCGCTAAAACTGTCATGGAAGATGAAGACCGGCTTTGCGGGTTCGGGTTGGCCGGAAGTGATGATGCGTTGTTGGGCGTTGTGCATGTAAAGAGACAAGCGCCGATGTCAGGCTACCATCACCTCACCTTCTGGCTGGACAAGAACAACAACGGCACTTTTGAGACCCACCTGGGTACGGTGGATATGCCTCTGCCTGCTCTGGGAGGTATTCCTCCGCAGGGAGGGGATTACGCGGTGCGTCTGCCAGTGGATCTCGATGCCTGGCGTCAGGATTGTGCGCAGACCGGTCGTACTTTGCGTGTGCGGGCCATCCTGTCCAGGAGTGAAGTGGGATGTCGTAGTGATTTTGCCTGTGTTTCTGCCGACAGGGGATGCGTGGATGCCAGTCTCACCATCGCTCCGCGGGTGAATGCCGCGCCAGGGATGATCGCACTGATCGGAAACCAGCCCGCAAACGGCGTCGAGCAGGAAGAGATGTCCGTGCTGAACATGAATGTCGGTTACAGCGGCTTCATGGTTCAGGGGGTGCCGTTACCGAGGCACAGCTACAGCGTGGAAGTCAGCGATGACGGGTTGCACTGGAAGCTGCTCACGAAAGAGGTGATGGTCACCGATAGAGATGGCGTCGTGCGGCGTCATCGGTCTGACCCGGAAACCGGTCGTTTCCGCTACCTGTCTGCCGAACGGAATGTTTCCTGTGTACTGGCCTGCTGGGATGGCGCAGGCGTCGGCAAGTGGCAGGTGCGATTGCGTAATTATTTCGAGGGGATGGAATTGCCTGACGGTGATATTGTGATCGTTCGCCTGGGAGACTTTGCAGCGCCTGATGATGAACCGGAACGGCAGCAGATTCAGGAAGACAAGGCTGCGTATCATCAGGCCAGCCTGCTTTCGCTGACCGGTGTGGGCTGGAGAAATCACCTCCTGTCTGCCTGAGGCTGCCGGGCAGTTTGTCAATCCCTGGCTTGCTCCGCTCGCGTTATTTCCCCGGATTCAGCACACGCCTACCACGTTGTCCCTCAGGCTGGTAAACTGACGCCTTTCCATCGGGATTACGGGCATTACATGCTGCGCATCATCAGTATCGCCAACCAGAAAGGTGGCGTGGGCAAGACGACCACCGCGGTGAACCTTGCTTCTGCTCTTGCAGGGGTGCGCAAGCGCGTGCTGTTGGTGGATCTGGATCCCCAGGGAAATGCCACCATGGGTTGCGGTGTGGACAAGCACGAACTGGAGCAGTCCGCCTGTGATGTGTTGCTGGAGAACACGCCGGTGCGCGGTGTATTGCAGCGTAGCGTGGAAGATGAATTCGATGTGCTGCCATCCAACACGGATCTGACCGCTGCCGAAGTCGGATTGATGAATCATCCCATGCGGGAACGCCGGCTGGCCTTGTCTCTAAAGCCAATACAGGACGATTACGATTACATCCTTATCGATTGTCCACCCTCGTTGAGCATGCTCACTATCAACGCCTTCGTTGCCAGTGGCACCGTCCTGGTTCCCCTGCAGACCGAATACTATGCCCTCGAAGGGCTTTCGGGATTGCTCAACACCATCGAGCAGATTCGAGACTATTACAATCCCGAGTTGAAGCTCGAAGGCATCCTGCGCACCATGCACGATATGCGCAACCGCTTGTCTGCCGAGGTTTCCCGACAACTCATCGAGCATTTTGCCGATGAGGTGTTCCGCACCATCATCCCGCGCAATGTGCGGGTTGCCGAAGCACCCAGTCATGGGCGGTCGGTTCTCCTGTATGATAGGTATTCCCGCGGTGCGGTTAGCTACATGGCACTGGCGAGTGAAATGCTGCGTCGGCACGAGTCACAATCTACAAGCGACTGAATATTATGGCAAAACGAGGATTAGGCAGGGGACTGGATGCACTTCTGGGGAGCGCTCAAGCTGCTCCCCGCGGCAACAGGGAGGTACCTGCAGACAGGGACGGACTGCCAAAGATGCTGGCGGTGGATCTTGTGCAACGCGGTCGTTTTCAGCCCCGTCGGCATTTTGATGAAGACCGGCTGCGTGAGCTGGCCGATTCCATCGCCGCCCAAGGTGTCGTACAGCCTGCGGTAGTGCGCCCCGTGGGCGATGGCAAGTATGAACTCATCGCCGGTGAGCGTCGCTGGCGCGCCGCACAGCTGGCAGGTCTGTCGGAAATACCGGTGGTAGTAAGGGATGTAGATGACCAGGCCGCCATGGCCATGGGCTTGATCGAGAACATCCAGCGCGATGACCTCAATCCCCTGGAAGAAGCCCAGGCGCTGCATCGTCTGCTCGAGGAGTTCGAGCTCACCCATCAGCAGATTGCCCAGGCAGTTGGCAAGTCGCGGACCACGGTGACTAACCTGATGCGCCTGCTGGAGTTGAATCCTGATGTAAAACAGCAGGTGGAAGCAGGAAATCTCGAAATGGGGCATGCCCGGGCTCTGCTCGCCCTGGAAGATGATCTGCAAAGTCAGGCGGCCCATGTGGTGGTGAAAAAGGGTTTGTCGGTCAGAGAAACCGAAGCACTGGTGCGACGTTACAAGGAACATGGTGGAGAGCCCGCCCGTAGCCCCGCCGCCGTGGAGCAAGACCCGGATGTGCGTCGGTTGATACAGGATCTCACCGACAAACTGGGGGCGCCGGTGCAACTGAAGCAGGCAGCCAATGGCAAGGGAAAGTTGGTGATCAGCTACAATACTCTAGACGAACTCGAAGGAATCATGGCGCATATCAAATGAGGGTCTTTTTGCGATTTCGCATATACAGATCCTTGTCCTTTGCGGTATGCTTTAATAGCTGTATCGGTTGACCTTATGTGCGAAAAAACTTATGATGCGCACGCTTTGCATGGTCGCAGGGAAGGTTGATGAACAAGTCGCTGGATTGGCAGCGCGTGAAGCGCCTGCTGTTTGTTCAGTTGGGGCTGGTTTTTGTGGCCACACTGGTTGGTCTGGCTTTTGGAAAGGTGGCGGCGCTGTCAGCATTTCTCGGGGGCGCTATCGCATTGGGGGCAAGCGCGTTATTTGCATTCTGGGTGTTTGCGCCCTATAGAGCGCAGCAACCGGGGGTTCTGGTAACAAGGTTTTATGTCGCAGAGGTCGGTAAGCTGCTCTTGGTGGGCTGTGCCTTTGCGGTTATATTTATATGGTTGAGGCCGCTGAATGCAGTGGCTCTTTTTGTGAGTTTTTTTCTGGTTCAGGTAGTGTCTCCCGTGTTGGCGCATTGGCTGGCGGGTGAGGCACAGAGATTAAGTTGAGACGATGGCTTCCGGCGAAACAGTTACTTCCAGCGAATATATTCAGCACCATCTCACCAATCTGACCTATGGGCGTTTTCCCGACGGGCATTGGGGGATCGCACACAGCGCGGCAGAAGCCAAGGAGATGGGATTCTGGGCGCTGCATCTGGATAGTCTGTTCTGGTCAACCGCTCTGGCAGTGATTTTCGGATACTTCTTTTACAAGGCGGCGAAAAATGCCACCTCCGGAGTTCCCGGTAAGTTGCAGAATTTCGTCGAGATGATGGTGGATTTTGTCGAGGACAGCGTCAAGGGTTCGTTCTCCGGTCGAAACCCGCTGGTTGCACCTCTGGCACTCACGGTCTTTTGCTGGGTCTTCCTCATGAATCTCATGGATCTGGTGCCGGTGGATGTGCTGCCCCGTCTTGCGGGAGCCATCGGCATTCACCACATGAAAGTCGTGCCTTCTACCGATCCCAACATCACGTTTGCCCTGGCGCTGGGTGTGTTTTCGCTGATCATTTTCTACAGCATCAAGATCAAGGGTGTGGGTGGTTTTGTCCATGAACTCACCGGCATGCCTTTCCAGACCGATAACAATGTACTGAAGCCACTATTTTTCGTCATCAACCTGTTTCTGGAAGGCGTCAACCTGCTGGCCAAGCCACTTTCGCTTTCCCTGCGTCTGTTCGGTAACATGTACGCGGGGGAAATGATCTTTATCCTGATTGCGTTGATGTATGGTGCGGGTATCGGCATGGGAATTTTTGGTGGAGTGTTGCAGTTCGTATGGGCGGTGTTCCATATTCTGATCATTACTCTGCAGGCGTTCATATTCATGACCCTGACCATCGTCTATCTGGACATGGCACATAGTGAACACTGACTTTTTAACTTTACATTTATCTTTATAGAGAACTGGAGACAATCATGGAACAAGCACTGCTGGTTATTGCCGCCGCTATCAT
>CAZFXI010000061.1:0-16351 GCA_964522855.1 uncultured Sedimenticola sp. | reverse complement strand
GCATTCCATCGGAAGAATAGAAAAGCCCTGTGGCTCCAGTTGATTGCTGACTTCGAAATTCACGGCTTCCGAATGGCAATAGCGGCATTGTTCCAGCTTTATCCCGTTGGGATTCATGTCGATGCTGCGTGACCATGCGCGTGCCATATCGGCGGCTTTTTCATCGACATAGATGTCATAGACATCAACGTTCATTACTGTGCAGCCATTAATGGTATCGACACGAAACATATTAGCAGGCTCCTGCCGCTTGTCAAGTAGGTATCGACACGCTACTATTTAACTATGGTTGACGTCGGCAAAACCATTCATGATATCCTTGAGCGCCTGGGTAACCTGGTGCGCGCGGACGTGCGCGCTGCGTGTCAGTGGCAGGGTGTCCGCCCGGTGCAATTCGAGGCATTGAATTACCTGTCGCAATGCAATCGCTATTCCGACACGCCACAGGCGGTTGCTGAGTACCTGGGCCTGACCAAGGGAACCGTGTCGCAGACGCTCAAGGTGCTGGAAGAAAAGCGCTTGTTGCTGAAACGGAATGATAAGAACGACAAAAGGGTCGTGCATCTCAAACCCACCGTGAGGGGGCGGCGATTGGTTGGGCAGGTTGTTCCCGGCAAGTCAGTGGCAACCGGAATCGAAAGCCTGCCTGCCACACAACAGCACGAGATAGCCGGTGCCTTGCAGCACCTGTTACGCACGATTCAGCGGGCAAATGCTTTGAAGACCTTTGCGCCCTGTCATAGTTGCCGATTCAATCAACAGCGCGAAGGCGGTTATTTTTGCGAACTGACCCAGGAGCCATTGGCGGATGATGATGTGAACCTGCTGTGCCGCGAGCACCAGTACCCTGCCCGGACGGGGACAAGTTAATGCGGATCCATTATCTGCAACACGTCCCTTTCGAAGGTTTGGGCAGCATGGCGGACTGGTTTGCCGGTCGGGGCGATGCCGTGAGCGGCACACGGCTTTATCAGGACAAGATCGAGGTATCTGCTTGTGATTTTGACCTGTTGCTGGTCATGGGTGGCCCGATGGGGGTATACGATGAGGACAAATATCCCTGGCTGGCAGGCGAAAAACAGCTCATCGGTGATGTTATCGAGCGGGGCAGGAAGGTGCTGGGTGTGTGTCTGGGGGCGCAGCTGATAGCCAGCGTGCTGGGAGCGCCGGTGACCAGGAACCGCGAGCCGGAGATCGGCTGGTTCCCGATCACGAAGCGGCATGAGGCAAGCGGTTCCGTAATCGGTCGTATTCTGCCGGAACAACTGACCGCTTTTCATTGGCATGGCGACACCTTTGCCATTCCGGAGGGCGCCATACCTCTGTACCGTTCCAAAGCTTGCGAAAACCAGGGTTTTGTTTTCGAGGATCGCGTCGTGGGCCTGCAGTTTCACCTGGAAACCACGCCGGCATCAGCAGCCGCGCTGGTACGGCATTGCGCCGATGAACTGATAGCAGCGCCCTATGTCCAGTCTGCCGCTATGATCCTTGATCATAACCGTAATTATTCAGCGCTGCATGAGACAATGCAGCGCTTGCTTGCGGCTTTGTCAACCTAACAGAAACTGTTGAAACCCTTGGAAGGCCTCATGCGGCCTTAACTTTTGTCTCAGCAGGTGTTGTTCAATGGCGCCAACTGCCAAGATCTCCGGAAAAATCTTCGTGCTGATACTGGCTACTGCACTCACCATGGATGTTCTGAGCCATCCTGGTTCAAGAATTTTCCGCTGTCCTCAGTCGTAATCCGGTTCAGTATGTTTTTGATCATGCCGAGCACGGCTTGTTCGGGCGTCAAGTCCGCATTGTCGCCACCCATCCGGGTTTTGACCCAGCCGGGATTGACAACAATGCAAACGATGCGATCTTCAAGCAGTTCCAGCGCCATGGCCTTGTTGACCATATTCAACGCCGATTTTCCAGTGGCGTAGCCATAGTGGCCGGGGTTGTTTTTCACCGTAATGGAACCCAGCCAGGATGAAATATTCAAGACAACCGGGCGGCTGGATATTTTGAGTTGCGGCCTGAGGTGTTTGACCAATATCGCGGGCGCCAGAGCGTTTACCCGAATAACCCGCAGCATTTCATCCATATCCAGTTGGTCGAGATAAAAGGTTTTTGCGAAACGCTGCTTATCCGGGTAATCCTTTGGGTTCAGCGCGGCATTGTTGATCAATACATCAAGGTGATGGTGATGTTGTGAAAATGTTTGCGCAAAGCGCTCGATATTCGCTTCCCACTCGACATCGAGCGCCATTGGCGTGACCCGGATGTTTTCCTGTTCCAATGCCCTGGCAGCCTGTTCCGCTTTTTCCATTGAGCGGGCTGTCAGGATAACCTGATAGCCCTTCTAGGCCAGTTGCCGACACCACTCTAATCCCATGCCTTGCGCCGCGCCCGTGACGATCGCCGTTTTCATTTTTTCCACCCTCTCTGACTACTGGAACATTGTCTTGTGGTCTTCGGCAAATGTCCTGAAACTGCGCGGCGTATGTCCGGTGATGACTTCAACAGTCGTGGTCACTTCGTTGTGATGGCCTTCCGCGAATACGGCCAGGATTTCCGCCAGGGCCGCAGCGGTCCATTCTGGCATGCCCATGTCTTGCATGGCTTGTCGTGCGGCATCAGGTGGCACATCGACATATTGAACCGGTTTGCCCAGAACATCAGACAGGATTTCAGCTACATGGTAAAAGTTCAGCGCCTCGGGACCGGAGAGACGATAGGTCTGGTTTTCATGTCCCTCCCCAGTAAGCACGGCAATTGCTACGTCGGCGATATCACGTACATCGATCATACTCTGTCTGCCGTCTTTCATCGGCAGGTAAAAGCTGTTCTGCTCTCGTATCGTGTCAACCGAACCGAGGATGTTCTGGAAGAAAGAGTTGGGTTGCAACAAGGTCCAGGCCAGACCTGAATTTTTAACCAGTTCATCGGATTCGCCATGCAAGCGAATGATTTCGGAAGGTGAGTTGGCTGAGGCGCCAAAACCTGATAATTTCACGATATGTTTAACGCCTGCCTGCCGGGCCGCTGAAATAGCGTTGTTCACCCACTCGACTATATTTCGCGACACGGGCAAGACGATAAAAACCTTGTCGATATCCTGCATGGCGGCAGCAAGAGACGCTTCATCATCAAAGTTGCCTTCAATCCATTCGATGCCTTCCAGTTGCAGGGCTTTGGACGGGTCGCGGGTCATGGCGCGCGCACCGATGTCAGCTGCACTTAGACGTTGAATGATTTCGCTGCCGTTGTGTCCGGTAGCGCCGGTGATCAGTATTTTGTGAGACATGGTTGTGTTCTCCAGAGTATAAAGATTGGGTGGATCAGGGTTCGAGTTCGATGCCCTCGTTTTACATTTCGCCAAGCAATTTGCTCAGTTTGGCCTGCGGGTTCAGTTCCGGATCCAGAATGTGCGTGAGGTAGTCGCGGGCCGATTGATCGATTTCCTGTTCGCTGGCGACAACCACGCCATGTTTGACAAAGGCGGGCAAATAGATCATGCCGGTGAGATTCGCGGTCTGTTGCAGTGGCTTGAGCAGTTCGCTCATGGAATAGTGGTTGTAGCCACCCGCCTGGTAGGACTCGGCCGGCCCGCCGGTGGAAATGGCCGAAACCCACTCCTTGCCCGCCAGTTGGGTTCCCTCCGGCCCGTAAGCCCAGCCGAACGCGAGCACGTCATCAAGCCATTTCTTCATCATCGGCGGCACCGAGTACCAATAAAACGGGTGCTGGAAAACAATGCGGTCATGCGCGAGCAACAATTGCTGCTCATGCTCAACATCAATGCGCCAGCCTGGGTAGCACTCATAAACCAGGTTCAGCGTGATTTCCGGGTGTTGCTTCAGTTCCTCCACCCAGCGGCGGTTGACCGTGGACTGGGATAAATCAGGATGAAATACATTGACCAGCGCTTTCATGGTATTGGCCTCCGTCGGTTTCGTCGTTTCTCATTCGTTGGATCATGACAACATCATGCGCTAAGCTATGAATGTGAACAATTGGAGAAAAATGAACTTATGGTTTCTGATTTGGAAACACTGAGACTGGCGGACTTGCGCATATTTCTGGAAGCGGCCCGGCGTCTGAGCATCACTGCCACAGGGGAAGCGTTGAACATCCCGAAGTCGGCGGTGAGCAAGTCTCTGATGCGGCTGGAAACCCGGCTGGGCGTAAAGCTGCTGGAACGTTCTTCGCGGCGGGTGGAACTGACGGCAGCCGGGCAGCTTCTAAGGGCCAAGGCGGAATCACTGCTGGCCGAAGCAGAATTTTTGATTCACAGCATGGAAGGCGAGCGTGACGAACCTCGCGGCGTGGTGCACCTGACCGCGCCGACCGAACTGGGCACCTGGTTCGTGGCGCAGGTGATTCCCGAAATCCGCTGCCAATACCCTGATCTGAAAATCACCCTGAAGCTGGATTACCAGTTTGACGACATTCTTGATCCTGCATTCGATATCGCCCCCTCAGGGTCGGAGAAGTCCATAACGACCGGCTGGTCGCTTCAACCATCGGCAGCTTCAGCCGTATCGCCGTCGCCAGCCCCCGGTGCCTGAAAGAAAATCCGATCCGGAAAGTTGCTGATCTCGCCCGTTGCAACTGTCTGATCTTTTCAGACCAGGACAACCAGAGCGAATGGAATTTCATCCGGAGTGGCCACGATGAATCGGTACGTGTTTCCGGTTCACTTTCCGTTCTGAGTTTTACTGCACTGCTGCATGCCGCACGGGAAGGTCTGGGTATTGCCTGCGTGCCCGAATTTACCGCATGGGAATGGCTTGAGCGTGGCGATCTGGTGCAAGTGTTACCGGGCTGGCGTTCGCCCGCTCAGCCGGTATTTCTGGTACACCGGTTCGGTCATGAAAAAATTGCACGAATCAAAACGGTGCTGGATGTGGTGAAAACTCACTCGTGGCTTAAATGAGAATAGGGGGCATCAATCGGAAATTTTTCGAGCATTTTGAAGGATTTTCTGAGCATGGTATTTTTCATGGTATTATCACTTGCTCCTACAGATAAGCTATTGAAAATAAAGTGTAAAAATGGATCGTTTGCAATCGAATGTGAGTAGTGTGTTGGTTTTTCCCTCACCCCCGACCTCTCTCCAAAATGGAGAGGGGGAGAAAACAGATTCCCCTCTACCTTCGGGGGAGGGGGTGAGGAGATGACTGCCGATGAGATATTCATGCAACGCGCCCTGGAATTGGCCCGGCATGCGGAAGCTCTTGGTGAAGTGCCCGTGGGCGCGGTGCTGGTTCTTGATGATGAGGTAATCGGCGAAGGTTGGAACCAGCCCATTGGTCAGCATGACCCCAGCGCCCACGCCGAGATCATGGCCCTGCGAGATGCGGGACGTAAGCTGCTTAATTACCGCCTTCCCGAAACCACTTTGTATGTGACTCTCGAACCCTGTCCTATGTGTGCTGGCGCCATCGTTCATGCGCGGGTGGGAAAGGTGATATACGGTGCCAGTGATCCACGCAGCGGTGCGGCAGGCAGCGTGTTCGATCTGCTGCCCTCGGATCAGCGTTTCAACCACATGACTGAAGCCGAGGGCGGGGTGCTGGCGGAAGAGAGTGCGCAGTTGCTGCGTCAGTTCTTCAGGGCCAGGCGCAGCTGAGTGTTGTCGGTACAGTCTTTCCCATTTGCCGCGTTGTCCCAGTACACCAGCAGTCGGTAGTAATAGCGGATATTCTCCACATAGGTCACAGGTTCCCGGCCTCGAGCGTAGCCATGTTTGAGCGTTTTGTAGTACTTCTTTTTTACGAGCAATGGCAGACGTTGCTTTACATCTTCCCAACGATCCGGGTTGCCGTTCTGCCGCTGTGTAAGCACCCGTGCGTCTTCCAGATGGCCGTAACCGATATTGTAGCTTGCCAGGGTAAACCACAGCAGATCTTCGCCCTGAATGCGGGCGGGGATGCGCTTTTCCATCCAGAGCAGGTGTCGGGCGCCACCGTTGATGCTTTGCCAGGGATCGAGCCTGTCTGCGATTCTCTGTTGTCTGGCAGTGTCTCTGGTCAGCATCATGATGCCACGCACCCCGGTGGGTGATGCCGCCTTGGGATTCCAGTGGGATTCCTGATAGCCGATGGCGGCCAGCAGACGCCAGTCGATGCCGGTCTCTGCGCCGGCCTGCTGGAACAGACCGAGGTAATCGGGCAGACGATCCTGCACATGCATCCAGAAATCCCGACGGGTGACAAAGTCGCGCTTCGGTAGGCCGCTGATGTACCGGTCTTCGAGTTGTTGCAGTAGACCGGACTGTTCCGGTGCATGCAGAAAACGATCAGCAGCAGCGCGCAGGCTGTCATCGTAAGCGCGGCCAAACACCCATTGAATACCTGATACTTCATTCAGTTTGGTGCCGGTGACCAGATGTGGCAACAGGTTGGCATGCGCCGCAAGTTGTGCACTGTTGGACAATGCATAAGAGTGTTGGCCTGCATTCACCAGTACCAGAATCCCCTCTTCAGAAACGTCTTCGAGCATGCTGGCGGGGATGTGCATCTTCGCCAGCAATTCTGCCGCGTAGCTGTTTGCGGTGACCGTTACGGGAGACGATGAATGCTTTTCGGGATCGAAGGCCTTGTTTCCCATGGTGTGAACGAACGCTGGGTTCGTGGTCAACCATTGCCTGGACAGGTAGGTAGTTTTTCTTTGTGTAGCAGAGGGAACAATGAAGTCGGCGGCCATGTCTTCCACGCCGATTTTAACAGCATGAATGGCCGCATCTCTGGTGGGATAGACGGTAAAGGCGGGGGCCATTCCCAGATCTTTAGCGAATGCACTTGCCAATTCATACTCTAATCCGGCGGCGCCTTCTTCACCAAGGTAACAGCTGAGCGGGCCCGCCACGGTTGCGATATGTAGTGTGCCACGCGCCTTGAGGCGTTCCAGCAAAGACCTTTGTTCGCAGCCCTGATGGGACAGCAGGGTAAAAAGTACAGCAATAGCCAGAAAAACTGTCCGAAGTTTGATGCTGGCCTGGCTGTGGCGTTGAAGGGTCAAGTATCGGGAGCGGTGACGTCTTGAAGAAGGAGATGAATTCTAGCAACTTCAAACACTTTGGTCATGTACCCAGGTCATGGACGGATAAATTTGTTTCGATGTTATGATCCTCCTCCATGCCCCTGCCCATAGAAGAAATCCTGCCACAACTGTGTGATGTGCTGGCTTCCCGCCATGCGGTGCTTACCTCGCCACCAGGATCGGGTAAGACCACGCGAGTCCCGCTGGCACTGCTGGAACAGCCCTGGCTGCAACAGCAGAAAATCATCATGCTCGAACCTCGGCGGCCAGCGGCACGCATGGCAGCTACCTATATGTCGCAACTGCTGGGTGAGGATGTGGGGCAGAGCGTGGGTTACCAGGTACGCATGGAACGGTGCATGGGCAGACACACCCGCATCGAAGTGCTCACCGAAGGGCTGCTGGTACGACGTTTGCAAGAAGATCCGGAGTTGTCTGGTGTGGGCCTGGTGATTTTCGATGAATATCACGAGCGATCACTGCAGGCGGATCTCGGGTTGGCGCTGTGCCTGGATGTTTGTACCTCCCTGCGGGAGGATCTGCGCCTACTGGTCATGTCGGCGACCCTGGATGAACGTGCCGTTGCCGAGCTCATCGGTGGTGAAATTGTGAGTTCTGATGGTGGCCTCTATTCCGTGGATATTCACTACCTGCCTCGATCGGCAGGACGGGAAATCTTGCCAGCGACGAGCAAGCTGGTGCAGCAGGCCAGTTGGGAGCAACGGGGTGATATCCTGGTGTTTCTACCCGGCAAAGGGGAAATGAACCGGCTGCAGGAACAGTTGTTGTTGCATCAATCAAACAGGCAGATTCTGCAACTCCATGGCGAGATGGATGCCGCGACCCAGGCGAAGGTGCTGATGCCGGAAAAGAACCATGTGCCACGCATCGTGTTGACCACGGATGTGGCGGAAACCAGCCTCACTATCGAAGGCATTTCTGCCGTGGTGGATTCTGGGCTGACCCGCAAGCCGGTGTTCGATCCCGACAGTGGCTTGAGTCGGTTACGGCTACTAGCTATCGCCCAGGCATCTGCCGATCAACGTGCTGGCCGGGCGGGACGTCTGGGGCCGGGAGTCTGCTACCGTGCCTGGACGGAAACCGAGCAGCGCCAGCGCCCCGCCCAGCGACCGGCGGAAATCCTGCAGGCTGATCTGGCTCCACTTGTTCTGGAGCTAGCGTTATGGGGGGTGTCTGATCCCGATGCGATGTCATGGCTCGATGCCCCGCCAACTCCGGCCTGGAGCCAGGCACTGGAACTGCTGCAGGAACTGGAGGCGCTGGATGCCAGCGGGCGTATTACCACTCATGGCAAGGAGCTGGCGAACCTGGGTCTGCATCCTCGCTTGGCGCATCTGCTGGTGCGTGGCGGTGGGGGGAATACGCTCGCAGCGGATCTGGCGGCGTTGCTCTCTGACCGCGATCCCTGGCGCCACCAGCCGGGCCAGATGCGCCCGGCGGATCTGGGCTTGCGTCTGCAGGCCATGCAGGGCATGCGCCAGGGAGAAAAGCAGCCAGCCACCGTGGATGCCTGGAAAGTGCGCCAGCTGCTGCGTTTGAGTGAACGGCTGTACAAGCGGTGCCGGCACCTGGTGACCGCCGATCAAACGCTCTCCGCAGGGGCTTTGCTGTCTCTGGCTTATCCCGAGCGTATTGCCAGGCGTCGGAAAGGGACAGATGGCCGCTATCTGATGGTATCGGGCAAGGGTGCGGTGCTTCCTGCTGATGATGGCCTGGTTTCCGCCGAATACCTGTCCATCGCACACATGGACGCCGGCAGCCGGGAAGGGCGCATCTGGCTGGCGCTGGCGGTAGAGAAGGAGACGCTGTTGCAACTGCATGGCGCGCAGATACTGCAAACCGAAGCGTTGACATGGGACGAGCAGCGCCAGCGCGTGATCGCCAGAAAAACAACCGCCCTGGGAGCCTTGCAACTGTCCGTTCAGGAAGTGCAGGTCACAGTCGGTGCAGATGTGGTGACCGAGCTGCTGCAGGCAATCGAGAGGAAGAGCCTGGAGTGCCTGCCCTGGACAGATCAGGCATTGCAGTTGCAGGCACGCATCCAGTTGGCATGCAAACTCGATGAGCATGGAGGATGGCCAGATCTGTCCAATGACTGGCTTCTGGCGAATCTTGAAGCCTGGCTTGCGCCCTGGCTGGAGGGAAAGCGCTCCATGCAGGAAATCCGGCGGCTGGATCTGCAAACCCTATTGCAATCCTTTCTGAGCTGGGAGCAAATGCAGCACCTGGATGAGTTGTTGCCCATGCGCTGGAAGGCGTCTGACGGCAGCAGCGCCGCCATCGACTACCTGAGCGATCCACCCGTGTTGGCCGTGCCGTTGCAGTTGATGTTTGGTGTGGCGCAGACCCCGACTGTTTTCCGCGGAAGGCAGCCGCTGCTGCTGCACCTGTTATCCCCGGCTGGACGCCCACTGCAGGTTACGACAGATCTCGCCCATTTCTGGGATAACGCATGGGAGCAGGTAAAGAAGGAAATGCGAGGCCGCTATCCCAAACACCATTGGCCGGATGATCCGAGCAATGCCAGACCGGTGAAGCTCAAGCGGCATTTGTAGCTGCGCTGGTTCAGCCGAAAAAACAGCCGTAAGCATCTTCGTCTACAGCCTTGAGAAAGGTATCGAGTGAATCGGTTTCCGGCAAGGGATCATAGGCATGCCATTTCATGTCGGCTCGTTGCCAGTAGACCCGCCACACCTTCCTGCTTTTTACATAGGTGGCTTTGGCGAAAGGCAGTTCCATAATGATGTCTGGCTGGTTCCAGCGGGGCCTTATTTCGAACAGTTCGATACTTTGACCCTTGATGCGGTAACCGAGATCGAGTTTGGAGCGAATATGGGGTGGTGGTCGGCGTTTCTCCAGAAAGGCTTCAACTGCTTTTTCATAACGTTTTATTTCGAATTCGCTGAATGCCATGTCGTTTCTCGCTTCAATGCTGCTGTGCGGTCAGTCGCGCATACAGTAGCGGGAGTTGTCCCGGCAGTTCCATGGGGTCGCGGATTACCACATAACCGCTGGAACCGAACAGATGCGGCAGGTAGTCGTTGCCCTTTTCGTCAATGGTGACGCAGAAGGGATGAAAGCCCAGATTGCGCACGGTTTGAATCGCGTGGCGGGTGTCCTCGATACCATAACGGCCTTCGTACTGATCCAGGTCATTGGGTTTGCCATCGGTGAGGATGAGCAGTAACCGGCGCCCTGCACCCTGTTGTTTCAATCGTTCTGCCGCATAACGTATGCCTGCGCCCAGGCGGGTGTAGTAACCGGGTTTGAGCGCTTCGATGCGACCACGCACACGGCTGTTGTAACTTTCCTCGAAGGTCTTGATGGCATGGATGCGGATGGGATCGCGCTTACGAGAGGAGAAGCCGTAGATGCCGAACTGATCGCCGGTGGCGGACAGGCTTTCGGCAAACAGAAACAGGCTGTCCTGGATGACATCCAGCACTCGTGATTTGTCGTTCACCCAGGTGTCCGTGGAAAGTGACAGATCCGCCAGCAACAGGCAGGCCAGATCCCGGGCACCGGCGTTCATCTGCCGGTACAGATTGTCTGCGGGCACGTTGCAGCCGCTGGCACGATCCGTGCGGTAACGCAGATAGGCGTCCAGATCCACTTCCTCGCCATCTGGCCGGGCGTGGTGCCATACCCTTGCGGGCGCCAAGGCCTGGAACTGGCTGCGCAGCTTGCTGGCGGTCTTGTGCAGGCGCTCGGGCAGGGCAATGGACAGTGCGTCTTTGGCAACCAGTTCCACGATGCGGCAATGGTCAGGGATCAACTGGCGTTTCTTCCAGTCCCACTCGGGGAGCATGAGGTCGTCACTGATGATTTCATCGTCTTCGGCTTCCGCGGGCAGATCCAGGTCGAACTTGATCCGGGTCTTGGCCGCCTTGCCATTGCGGGTGACGCTGATCTTGTCCAGGTCTCGGGCTACCTCGTCGGCGCGTGCATCATCTTCTTCATCTTCGGTGCCGCGATCCACATTCACATGCTCGCCCCAGGAAAACAGATTTTCCATGCGCACCGTGATCAGGCCACGATCCTCGTCCTGGGTCTGTGCCTGTTCGGTTTGCTTGCGGGCAACTTCCTCGAGTTCACGGGCGCTGCCACCACTGGTGTCGGTGTCTTCCTGTGGTTCGCTGGCGGGCATGCGGGCTGGTGCAGGCGGGTTGGGATGCAGCCACAAGGGGACCGGCAATGGCATGCGCCTGGCTGGCGGAAGTATGCTCACGCTGCCTGGTTCGATCAGCGCCCGTCGTATGGCCTGTTCCTGAGCTATTTCGTCTGCCGGCCACCTGCCGGATGCACGCTGCTTCAGATGGGCTTCCACAAGTTGCAGGTATTTTTCCCGCAGGCCGGGATAGTGCCGCAGTGCGCCCTGAGAGAGTCTTTGATTGTGTACAAACCAGGGTTCTTGGCTGACCTCGCTTTCCATGGCGGCAAGGGCGCCCAGCCACAGGTAGAGATCACGATTCAGGGATGGGTCGTCGAAGCAATCGATCTGCGGTGGCAGACGCAGGGCATTATCATCGCGCCAGGCGAGTTCGGTTTTCTTGTTGGTGCCGGCCATGCGCTGTAGCAGCGTGCGTCGGGAGTTGAACAGTGTGGCGTCGGCGCCGGCGATTTCCAGGCCGCCATCGCCCCCTAGGGCGCGAAACCAGATGCCGAGCAAGTGCTGGATATCGTTCAGGCGTACCGCTGCTTCAGGAAAGCGTTGCTCGGCGCGTCGGGTAATGAAACCATGCCACCAGCCACCGACATGCTCTTCCATTTCCACCAGTTCAAGAAGATCAGAAACAGTCTTGGCCATCGTCTCTTCCAGTTGTCTTGTGGTTTGCGCATTCGCCATCTACCCATTTCAACAGGCTTTGTTTTCCTTTCTGCTTCTCCACCTGTGTGCAGGCCTCTATGCATTCTCCGCATTGGGTACAGGTGAACATCTTGCGCTTCAGGGTGCGCGGTTTGAGACGCATGGGACAGATATTATCGCAGGCATTGTTGCAGTCGTGGCAGTCTTTGGCTTCTTTGCGGTTGAAGCCGATGGTCATGGCTTCCCTATTCGCCATCCAGGCCAGACCCTGTACTAGTCCCACGGAACAGCCGAAGCGGCAGAACAGATGCCGGGCAAAGAGAAAATCCAGTGCCAGGACTCCGCTAACTACGGCGATAAATAAAAACTGTGGCAGGCTCAGTTGCCCGTGCCACAGATTGAAATACACTACATCAGGCGGAATCGCATAGGTAAGAAAGGTAACCGCCCAGATGAAGGCCATGCCAACGCTCAGTAGCAGTAGCGGAATCCAGTACCAGGCGCTGGTTTTCAGTGTTTCACCATCAGGTTGACGAAGTGGAAAAGGGGCTTTTTCCCACAATGTGGGTTTGCCGGAAGCACGCAGCATGAGTTTGTTTAGGCTTTCCACCATGGTGAAATGCGGGCACAGCCAGCCGCAATAAAGCCGCCCCCAGCGCCATGCCACATAGATCAACAGCAGGCCTGCGGCAGCCAGGGGCAGGAATGCCTTGAATATGAGATTGAGGATGACTTCAGAAGATGGTGTGAATCCGTACTGAAAGCCGGTGAACCCAAGGCTCCAGTCCTGTCCAAAAAGTACCAGGTTGTTGCGATAGAGATCGAAACGGAAAATATCCAGTACGGGTGCGAACACAAACAGTGCAAAAAATGTACTTTGTATCAGCAGGCGTTTGTTGTGAATGGTTCCGTTTTTCAGTATTCCTCCAGGGATCACAAAAAACGGCCGATCAACGGGTAGCGCCAAGCCAGGCCGGACATGGCTTTGGTCAGGCCCAGCAGGCCAGGTACCAGAAACGGCAGTATCACCAGCAGGGTATATACCTCCAGAGCCACCAGGCTGTGGATGCTGATCAGGTTGTGCATACTGGTGTAGCCACCGGCGATGGCAGCGACCACATTGATGAGCACGAACAGCGCAGTGCTGATCAAGGCGGCAATCCAGGGTTGAATGATATGCGAACGCAGGAACAGGCTGGGATTGCTGCGATTGCGGAAATAGATAATGCCCAACGCCAACAGGGGCAGGAACGGGAACAGCAGATTCAACATATACAGTGCCTCGGCGGTGATGGCCAGACCCTGCTTTTCGGGCGTGCGTTGTTCTTCCATAATGATTACCTAGGTAAGCTGATGTTGATGACTTCCATCAGTGCGTCGCGGGTTTCCAGGTCATCCGTGAGAGGCTCTGCCATGGCGGCGAGGCAGGCTTCGCTGGCATCCATGCCACTCTTTATCAGACGGGCTGCATGGATGAGCAGGCGTGTGGAGGCGGCTTCTTCCAGATCATGATCCTTCAGCACCCGCAAGGCGGTGGCCAGTTTCACCAGCGAACTGGCGTTCTTCTCATCGATGCCGGTTTCCTTCTGGATGATTTCCTGCTCCAGTTCCGGAGCCGGGAAGTCAAAGGTCATGCCCACGAAGCGCTGCCTTGTCGAAGGCTTCATGCCCTTGAGAATGTTCTGGTAGCCTGGGTTGTAAGAGACGACAAGCATGAATTCCTCTGGTGCTTTCAAGGTCTCCCCTGTGCGCTCGATGGGCAGGATGCGCCGGTCATCGGTCAGTGGATGAATGACTACAGTGGTGTCCTTGCGCGCTTCGACGACTTCGTCCAGGTAGCAGATGGCGCCTTCCCGTACGGCGCGCGTAAGGGGGCCGTCCACCCAGAATGTGCCCTGTTCGCCAATCAGGTGACGACCCACCAGATCGGCCGCCGTTAGATCATCGTGGCATGAGACGGTATATAAAGGCCGCCCGAGGTGGGCCGCCATATGTTCGATAAAGCGGGTTTTACCACAGCCTGTTGGTCCCTTGATCATTACCGGCAACTGGTTATTCCAGGCTTGCTGAAACAGGTTCGTTTCGTTTCCCTGGGAAAGATAAAAAGGGATGTGTTCTGAACTCAACAGCTGTTACTCCTGTGGGGTTTATGCAGAAATGTTGAAGGCATAGGCAATGAGTGAGCCCACCAGCAACAGCCAGATGCTGATCACCCAGCGCCAGATACCGGATACCCGTTTCAAACCCATGAAATAGTCACCGATCAATTGCCCCTTGAGAAGCGCAATACTCAACACCATCAGTGAAATTTGCAAGCCTGAATATTGCTTGACACCGATAAACCAGGTGACGAAGGTCAGCCCCATGAGCAACAGGAATATCCAGGTGCAGGGACGGATAAAAGCTTTGTTTTCAGTCATGGTACTCATCTCATCACATAGACCAGCGGGAATAGGATCATCCATACCAGATCCACCATATGCCAGTAACTGGCGCCGGTTTCGACACCGGTGTGTTCACTGGCGCTGTATCCGCCAGCTTTTGCCTTGAGCGCGACGGCAATCAGTATAACCATCCCCAGAATAACGTGCAGAAAATGGAAGAAGGTCAGGGACAGATAGAACATGTAGAAGGTGTTGGTGCTCAGATTGACGCCATGGGCAAAGTGGTGCTGATACTCTGCACCTTTGACCACCAGAAAAACCACGCCCATGAACAATGCCGCCAATAGCCAATGGAAACAGCGCTGGCTGTTGTCGTTCCTGATGGCAGCGACCGCACGCACCACGAAGTAACTGCTGGTGATCAGTGCCAGGGTGTTGATCAGTGCAGCGTTGCGATCCAGGGTCAACTGGTAGGTATTGAACAGTTCGACATGGTTGGCACGGGTGAAGGCATAGGCGGAAAAGAATACGCCAAATACCAACAGTTCCGCCATGATGAAGATCCAGATAACCAGGTCACCAGGGGGCCATTTGCTTTTTTCCATGGGGTTCATCCGGTTTTCACTATCCCAAAATTGAATAAGGCGGATGATAATTCATCCGCCTTCTGTTTGAACATGTGAATTCGCAAGAGAGGTCAAAGACCTCCCTTGCGAGACTGCCTACTTGGCCAGTTCCACCGTTGCTTCTGGCTCGCTCTTGCCTACGAAGAAGCTGGCAATATACAGAACCAGGCCTACGAGGAAGACCAGGCCAGCAATTTCCCGCAGCCAGTAGAACAGGGCGATCTTCTCCTGCACCACCATGAAGTCCATGGGATTCTCACTGAAGCGCTGCAGGTAAACCTGCAGGATGCCTGCGCCGGTAAGGAACAGGGTGATGAACACCATGGAGATGGTCATCAGCCAGAAAGACCACATTTCCAGGCTCTGGGCGCGAGCACTGTTGCAGGCCTCACGACCACGCATGAGTGGCATGGAGTAGGAGATCATGGCCAGCACGATCATCACATAAGCCCCGTAGAAGGCCATGTGACCGTGGGCTGCAGTGATCTGGGTACCGTGAGTATAGTAGTTCACGGGAGCCAGAGTATGCAGGAAGCCCCAGACGCCGGCGCCGAGGAAGGCCATGACCGCAGTACCCAGGGCCCACAGCACAGCGGCCTTGTTGGGATGGTTGCGGCGACGCTTGTTCACCATGTTGAACGCATAAACGGTCATCATGAAGAAGGGGATCGGCTCCATGGCAGAGAAGATGGAACCCCACCACTGCCAGAACTCGGGAGCACCGATCCAGTAGTAATGGTGACCGGTACCGATGATGCCGGTGATCAGGGTCATGGCGACGATGATGTACAGCCACTTCTCGATAACCTCGCGGTCAACACCCGTGGTCTTGATCAGGATGAAGGCCAGGATACCACCGAGGATCAGTTCCCATACACCCTCAACCCACAGATGCACGACCCACCACCAGTAATACTTGTCCATGACAACATTGGTGGGGTTGTAGAAAGCGAACAGGAAGAATACCGCCAGACCGGTCAGGCCCATCAGCAGCACCAAGTTCACCACGGTCTTGCGACCCTTGAGAATGGTCATGCCGATGTTGAACAGGAAGGCCAAGACAACGATGACGATGCCGATCTTGGTAATTGTCGGTTGTTCCAGGAACTCTCTACCCATGGTGGGTAGCATATCGTTCATGGTCAGTTCCGCCAGCGTGGCATAGGGTACCAGCAGGTAGCCGAGAATGGTTGCAGCACCTGCGACCAGGAAAATCCAGAACATCAGATTTGCCAGCCAGGGGGCGAACAACTCTGTTTCCGCTTCTTCCGGTACCAGATAATAGGCGGCACCCATAAAGCCGAACAGCAGCCACACGATCAGCAGGTTGGTGTGCACCATGCGTGCCACATTAAAGGGGATTTCCGGGAATAAAAAATCTCCCATCACATACTGCAAGCCCATGATCAGGCCGAACAGTATCTGTCCCACAAAGAGTCCGATTGCCGCGATAAAATACAGCTTGGCAACCTTTTGTGATT
>CAZFXI010000060.1:0-16632 GCA_964522855.1 uncultured Sedimenticola sp. | reverse complement strand
CCCCTGGGCTGGCTGGAGCGTGCGCCCAGCTACAAGGATCAGCAGGAAAAGCTCAAGGAAAAGGATCTGGCGACTTACGGCTTCCTGGGCTACCCGTTGCTGCAGTCGGCAGATATTCTGATCTATCGTGCGGGCCTGGTGCCGGTAGGTGAAGACCAGGTGGCGCATGTGGAACTGACCCGGGAGATCGCTCGCCGTTTCAATCACCTGTATGGTCGCGAAGCGGACTTCGAGACAAGGGCAGAAGAGGCGATGAAGAAAATGGGCAAGAAGAATGCCCGGCTGTATGCCAACTATCGCAAGGCGTATCAGGAGCAGGGTGATGACGATGCCCTGGCGGCGGCGCGTGCCCTTCTGGAGTCCCAGCAGAATATCAATCTCGGTGATCGTGACCGGCTGTTCGGCTATCTCGAAGGCGGCGGTAAGGTGATCCTGCCGGAGCCCCAGGCCTTGCTCACCAAGGTATCCAAGATGCCGGGGCTGGACGGGCAGAAGATGTCCAAATCCTATGGCAACACCATTCCGTTGAATGCGCAACCGCAGGAACTGGAAAAGCAGCTGCGTACCATGCCCACGGATCCGGCCCGGGTGCGGCGTACCGATCCTGGTGATCCGGCCAAATGTCCGGTGTGGGAATTTCACGAAGTCTATTCTGACGAAGGCGTGAAAGCCTGGGTCAAGGAAGGTTGCCGCAGTGCGGGCATCGGCTGTATCGAATGCAAGCAGCCCATCATCGATGCCGTGTTGGCAGAGTTGAAGCCCATTCAGGAACGCGCCGCCGAATACGAGAGCGACCCGGATCTGGTACGCAACATCATCAATGAAGGCTGTGAAAAAGCCCGGGATGAAGCCCGTGATACCATGGAAGAAGTACGCCATGTGATGTCTCTGGAATATCGATGAACCCCGCAGAAACCGCCCTGACAAACGCGCTCGATCCCGAGCCTGCACCCCAGCAGGAGGAAATGCCCTTTGCGGTAGTGGAAGGCCAGCCCCAGTATCAGCTGCCCAAGGATCTGTACATCCCCCCCGATGCCCTGGAAGTGTTTCTGGATGCCTTCGAGGGGCCGCTGGATCTGTTGCTGTATCTGATCAAACGCCAGAACCTGGATATCCTGAATATTCCTCTGGCCAAGATCACCCAGCAATACATGGAATATATCGACCTGATGAAGGAGCTGCGCCTGGAACTGGCGGCGGAGTACCTGGTGATGGCGGCCATGCTGGCAGAGATCAAGTCCCGCATGTTGCTGCCTCGGCCGGTTTCCGAGGAGGAGGAAGGGCAGGATCCCCGTGCCGAACTGATCCGGCGTCTGCAGGAATACGAACGTTTCAAACAGGCAGCAGAGGATCTGCATGAGTTGCCGCAATATGGCAGGGACGTTTTCCCGGTGCGCGTCGAAGTGCCGGACAAGAACATCCGCCAGGAACCGCCTCAGCTGGAACTCAAGGAACTGCTGCTGGCGCTGAAGGAAGTGTTACAACGGGCGGACATGTTCAGCAATCATCACATCACCCAGGAACCGTTATCTCTGCGTGAACGCATGAGCCGGGTGCTGGAAGCGGTCAGCACCGAGCGCTTTATCGATTTTCACGAGCTGTTCGACATCACCGAGGGGCGGGACGGCGTGGTCGTCACCTTCATGGCGATCCTGGAACTGCTCAAACAGACACTGATAGAAATGGTACAGAGCGAAACCTTTGGTCCCATTCATGTGAAAGCCCACGGAGTGAGCGAGGCATGAATCCCAGTGACAACCTCAAACAGATCGTCGAGGCGGCCCTGCTGGCATCTGGCAAGGCCATGAGCCTGGACAAGCTCCTCGAGCTGTTCGATGAAATGGAGCAGCCGGAGAAGAAAGCCCTGCGCGCCGTGTTGCAGGAACTGAGTGAAGACTATGCCGACCGGGGCATCGAAGTAAAGGAAGTGGCCTCTGGCTGGCGTATTCAGGTGAGCAGGGAATGCGCGCCCTGGGTTTCCCGTCTGTGGGAGGAAAAGCCCGGGCGTTACTCCCGTGCCCTGATGGAAACCCTGGCGCTTATCGCCTATCGTCAGCCCATCACCCGGGGTGAGATCGAGGATATCCGTGGCGTCAGTGTCAGCACACACATCATGCGTACCCTGCTGGAGCGGGAATGGGTGCGGGTGGTCGGGCAGCGGGATGTGCCGGGCAAACCCTCTCTGTATGGCACTACCCGGGAGTTTCTGGATTACTTTGGGCTGAAATCCCTGGATGAGCTGCCGACCCTGGCAGAGATCCGCGACCTGGACGTGATCAACGAAGAGCTGAATCTGCAGGAACCGGACGGTGAAACAGCAGACAAGGCTGAGCAGGAATCAGAAGATCCTGGCGAAGAGGGCTTGTCCGAAGAAACAGTCGCAACGCCAGATGAAGAAGCAGCGGCCGAAGAACAAACTCTGGGATCGGAATCGGAGCCAGAGTCGGAAGTAGAATCACAACCCACGGCAGATACGGATAGCGATGAAAAATAAACCTGAAATTCAGGGCGAACGCCTGCAGAAGATGCTGGCGAATGTCGGCATGGGCTCGCGACGGCAGATCGAAGGCTGGATCCGGGAAGGCCGGGTGCAGGTGAATGGCAAACCCGCCAAACTGGGTGATCGTGCCACATTGCAGGATCAGATTACCGTGGATGGTCGACTGGTGTCCGGGAAGAAGCTGGCGGCAAACGAGCGCTTCGTCATCCTGTACAACAAGCCCGAAGGCGAGTTGGTCACGCGCCACGATCCGGAAGGCCGCAAGACCGTGTTCGAGAAACTGCCTCGTTTGCCTCAGGGACGCTGGATTGCCGTTGGTCGTCTGGATGTGAACAGCGCGGGCCTGCTGCTGTTCACCAACGATGGCGAATTGGCGAACCGTCTCATGCACCCCAAGCAGCTCATCGAACGCGAATATGCGGTGCGCGTGCATGGCAGGGTCACGGAGGATATGCTCAAGCAGCTGGTCAGGGGCGTGGAGCTGGAAGATGGCCCTGCGCGATTCGAGGAAGTGGTGTTTTCCGGTGGCGAGGGCAGCAACCAGTGGTATCACGTGGTGCTCATGGAAGGCCGCAAGCGTGAGGTGCGGCGCATGTGGGAGGCCGTTGGTGTGGTAGTCAACCGTCTCAAACGGGTGCGCTTTGGTCCGATTATCCTCAACAGCAAGGTCAAATCCGGCATGTGGCGGGAGCTGGATAAAGACGAACAAAAAGACCTGCTGCGCATCACCGGCTTGAGAGACAAACGCCGCTGGGGTACGCTCAAACGTCCTGGGTCTCGCCTGGAGAAGAAATCCCGTCCTTCACCCTGGGCGCGCAAGTAGCAGGCCAGGGTGCCCGAAAACCCGGGCGGGGAAACCGACCACTGTTCTCCATAAGAGAGGATGAAGAACATGCGTATCTCGATGGCTGTCATTTTGCTGCTTGTTAGCCAACTTTTGGCCGCCGCGATGGAAGGTGAATTGAGCACCGGCCTGGTCAATCCCGGTTATCACGAAAAACCATCCTGGTTCAAGGAGTCCTTTCTCGATCTGAGGGAAGATGTACAGGAAGCTGCCGCCGGCAACAAGCGGGTGCTGCTGTATTTCTACCAGGATGGCTGCCCCTATTGCGCCAAACTGCTGAAGGACAATTTCGGCAATCCCGAAATAGCAGCAAAAACACGCCAGAATTTTGATGTGGTTGCCGTCAATCTATGGGGTGACCGAGAGGTAACCGATCTCCAGGGGCAAGTAACCACAGAAAAACAGTTTGCCGAAGCCCTGAAGGTGCAGTACACGCCCACCTTGCTGTTTCTGAACGAACAGGGCAAGGTGCTGGTGCGCCTGAATGGCTATTACGGGCCTGACAAGTTCGATATGGTGCTGAACTACGTGGCGGAAAAGCAGGAAACAAGGATGAAGCTGTCTGCCTATTACAGGCAGCGCCGTTCGGACAAAGTTGACGGCGAACTCAATGCCGAGCCTTTTTTTCTCCAACATCCTCTGCGACTTGCAGACAACCGCAAACAATCCTGGCGGCCCTTGCTGGTGCTGTTCGAGCAGCCGGGGTGCAAACCCTGCGATGAACTGCATCAAGACGTTTTCAAACGCGAACTGGTTGTTTTAGCGCTGAGTGCATTCGATATCGCCCAGGTGGACATGAATGCAGACGAGAAACTGCAGACACCGGATGGACGCCTGCTGTCTGCACGGGAGTGGACGGAAGCCCTTGGCCTGCAATATGCGCCCAGCATGGTGTACTTTGATGCAGACGGTAAAGAAGTGTTTCGCAGCGAGGCCTGGCTGAAAACCTTTCATTTGCATGCGGTCCTGGACTATGTTGCAACCGGGGCATACCTGCACCAAAGCAATTTCCAGCGTTTTGTGCAGCACCGGGCCGATATGCTGAGAGGAAAAGGGTTCGAAGTGGATCTGATGCGATAATCCGGCCATGGGGCAAGTGTTTTTTCAGGGAGAATGATGGGTAAGCTATTGCGTTTCGACAGGCTCTGCAGATACATCGGCCTTTGTTTGCTGTTGTTGTGTGTGCCGCCTTTCTATGGCCAGGCATTGGCGAGCGAACAGAAACCGGCTGCGGGAAAGGAAGACCCGGCAGCGGAAAAGGCTGGTACAGCCCAGCCTGCTGAAAATGCCGATGCGGACAAGTCGGGCGAGGAGGCTGTTCCCGGCAAAGTGCAGCTGGAAGTGGATATACAGGGGCTCGAAGGGGATATGCTGGAGAATGCTCAGGCCTACCTTGGCCTGCTGCAGAAGAAGGACGACCCACATCTCACCGAACTCTGGGTAAAGCACCTGCACCACAAGGCGGTCGAAGAGATTCAGAAATCGCTGCAGTCTTTCGGTTACTACAATGTTCAGGTCGAAGCGTCACTGGAAAAGCAGGCTGACGGCAAATGGGTGGCGCGTTATGTCGTGAACCCCGGTCCTCAGGTAACAATCAGCAAGGTCGATCTCCAATGGTCCGGTGAAGGCGCGGAAGAGCCCGTACTGCAAGCGGCTGCAAAGGCCTTTCCCCTGAAGAAAGGGGACGCCCTGGATCATGATGTGTATGACAAGGCAAAAGCGCATCTGCTCGAACTGGCGGACAGCCTGGGGTATCCGGATGCCGAAGCCAAGGTCGCCCGCGTGGTGGTCGATCCGGTCAAAAATAGCGCTGTTATCACCCTGCACCTCGATACGGGCCACAAGTATTACATCAGCGATATTCGTCTGCACCAGGACTTTCTGGACACCGGCTTTGTCCAGCGCTATCTGGTGGATGTGAAACCCGGCGATACCTATTCTCAGGCCAACCTGCAGGAAATACAGAAGGATCTCGTCAAGGCCGGCTATTTCTCCCTGGTGGACATCCATCCGCGCTTCAACCAGGCCAAGGAATACAAGGTGCCCGTCGATGTGAACCTGGAGCCGGCCAAGCGCCAGCTTTATTCCTTCGGTGTGGGTTATGACACGGATATCGGATTGAACCTGTCCATGAACTGGGCGCACCGGCGTATTAACAGATACGGTCACAAGGCCGATGCGCGTATCAAGCTGTCCGTGGTGCAGTCCCTACTGCAGGCCAACTACTGGATTCCCATACGTGACCCCCGTACCACCAAGCTGGGCTTCACCGCCCGGGCAGAGAGTGAAATTCTGGATGATTCCGAACGGGAAACCTTTGATCTCGAGGCTGGCTACTACCTGCTGTGGCATGAATGGATAACTGAGCTGTATGCGGAACTCAAGTACGAAAAGTTTACCGTGGGTCTTTCTCCCACCACGGAATCCACCTTCTTCAGTATCGGCGCTACCGCAGAACGATCCTTCTTCGAGGAAGGTAACTACCCGCGCTGGGCATGGGGCGTGTGGGGTGATCTACGCGGATCGCCAGGCTGGATTTCTTCCACGGATTATATGCGCACGCATCTCAAGGGCAGGGTGTATCTGCCGGTCTTTACCGAAGGTCGGGTCATTCTCAGGGGAGAAGTCGGTCTGGCGACGGTCGGGGACTATGACAAATACCCCAACTCCCTGCGCTTTTACGCCGGTGGCGACAACAGTGTACGCGGCTATGACTGGAAGAGTCTGGGACCCAAGGATGCAGAAGGTAATGTGATCGGCGGAAAGCAGGTGCTGACCGGAAGCATTGAATATGATCACCGTGTGGCGGAGCAATGGCTGGCGGCAGGATTCGTGGATGCCGGCAATGCCTTCAACAACAATCTGGATCATGTCTTTATCGGTGCAGGCTTCGGTGCCCGCTGGCTCTCGCCGGTAGGAACTCTGCGGCTGGATTTTGCCTGGCCGGTCTACAAGGAAGATGAATCCACCGCACTCTCCGATGTGAAAGTCCACTTTGGCTTCGAGGTGTTGTTGTGAAAACCTGGCTGAAGAGATTGCTGATGGGTTTGTTGCTGCTCATCGTGCTGATCGTTGGCGCAGCCGCCGTCCTGCTGGGCACCACCCCGGGCGCACAGTGGCTGGTGGACTTCGGCAACCGTTTTGTTCCGGGCGAACTTGCCGTCGGGCATACCGAGGGAAACCTGCTGGGTGAGCTACACCTGCAGGATGTCAGCTACACCGACCCGGATATGTCGGTGCAGGTCGGCGATGTGATCCTTGGCTGGACCCCGTCCGAGCTTTTCAGCGGAGTGTTTCATCTGCGGGAACTGACGGTGGACAAGCTGCGTTATGAAAAGCTGCGCGAGACCAAAGAAGAGCCCTCCGGCCCTCTGGAATTGCCCGACATAAGCTTGCCGCTGCAATTGAAGCTGGATCTGGTGCAGGCCAAGTCCCTGGAGATCGTATCCGCGCCGGACGCCGATCCTGTGGCCATCGATCAGCTTCAGCTGGTAGCCGAATGGAAAGCATCGGGCATCGACCTGACCCGTGTGCAGCTGGCGATGCCGGAACTGCAGTTTCAGGGAAAGGGAAAGGTCGATCCCAAAGGTGGTTATCCTCTTGACCTGACAATGGACTGGCAGTTCAGTGGAGAAGGTCTTCCCCAGGTCTCCGGCAAGGGCAACCTGAAAGGCGATATGGAAAAACTGCAACTGCAGCAGCAAATCGACGGCGACGTGAATGCGGCGCTCAGCGTCAATATTCATGATGTGTTGAAGGAACTGGGCTGGGACACCAACGTGCAGATCAGCAAGCTTCCCCAGAAATACCTCCCACTGGACGAATCCGCCCTGCTGGGAATCGATGTCGAGGGTAAAGGCGATCTTGCCCGGGCGGATGTCAAACTTGCCTTCAAGGTGGAGGATGGGCAGGACAAGGCCGCTGAAAAACCCCGCCAACTGCTGTTGAACCTGATCGGGAATGTTCAGTTTGCTGACCAGCAGTTCAGGCTGCAGGGTGACTGGACAGATTTTCAATGGCCCCTGACCGGCACACCCCAGGTGCTTGCGAAAAGCGGCAAGCTGGAAGCCTCCGGCACGCCCGATGCCTATGTGTTCTCCCTGCAAAGCGAGGTACGGGGTGAAGGCATTCCTCCCGGCAATTGGCAGGCAGAGGGGAAGGGCGACCTGGAAAAACTCAGGCTGGATAAGCTGCTGGGCAATATCCTCGACGGCAGTCTCCAGGCCGACGGCGATCTTGCCTGGTCACCGCTGTTGACCTGGAAGATGGATGTGACCGCTACGGATATCGATCCGGAAACCCTGGCTACCGAATGGCCCGGCAAGCTCAATGCCTCGATTACCACGTCAGGAGAAATGCCGGACACCGGTCTCAAACTGCAGGCGCAGATCAAGGAACTGGCGGGTACTTTGCGTGAAAAGCCCATTGCGGGAAGCGGTAATGTTCAGGTCGATGGCGGCAAGTTGTTGCTGGAGGATCTGGCGTTCAGTAGCGGAACAGCCCGCGTCAGTGCTTCGGGAGCGCTGGGAGACAGCTGGGATCTTGCCTGGAAGCTCGATGTGCCGGATGTCGCGGATCTGCTTCCCCAGGGGGGAGGGCAGATTCAGGCGTCCGGCGATCTCAAGGGCACACAGAAGCAGCCCATCGTGGAGGGGACGCTCAAGGCGGTGGGCTTGTCGGCACTCGGTTACCGCTGCGTCCAGTGCGATGCGGATTTCGCCGTGGGGCTTGATGAGAGCTTTGTATCGCATGTGTTTTTCACCGGTAAAGATTTATTCGCCGCTGGGCAGGATATTCATGTAGTGACGCTGAAGCTGGACGGTCCGCTGAAACAACATGTGCTGGACCTGAAGGTAGAGCATCAGGACGGCAAGCTCAGGTTTGCCGCCGCCGGTGCCTATCTCATGGACAAGGCGGCCTGGCAGGGTAAAGTTCGGCAACTGGATCTGGATGTCGGGGAAATCGGCAACTGGAAACTGAAAGAGGCTGCCAGCCTGCTCGCTTCTGCCGAAGAGATCCAGCTTTCCCCCCTGTGCCTGCAGGACCAGCAGTCCAGTCTCTGTGTCCAGGTGGATCGTGGCAAGGACAAGGGCAACGCCAGGTTGACACTCAAAGGCTTGTCATTGTCCAGGCTCCAGCCATGGTTGCCCCCGGAGATCACCAGACTGACCGGCGTGTTGCACATGGATGCGACTGCAGACCTGAAGCCTGTCATCACGGCAAAGGCTGAAATGATTCTGGAGCCGGGAGAGATCACCTATCTCAATCCGCAATCAAAGCCCATTACCATGAAACTCCACGATGGCAAGGTCGATGCGGTCTATGATGAAAAGCAATTGTCAGCCAAATGGGAGCTGGGACTGGATGAAAATCAGATAAGTGGTGATCTGTTCGTTCCAAGAGCAGCACTGGACAAGGACCCCCTGACTGCACCGATGAAAGGCGTGGTCAAAATGATGGTGAAGGATCTGAATCTGGTCACCGCTTTCGTTCCGGATATCCAGAAAATCGAAGGCAACATCGACGTGGCGCTGACGCTGGGTGGTCAGTTGGGTGATCCTCTCATAACTGGCCATGCGATCGTCAAATCAAGCGAGGTGGTCATCCCCAGAGCGGGGTTGGAACTCAGGGATCTGCAGGTGCAGATCAAGGGCAATGGCGGAAAGAAGCTCGATATATCAGGCGCAGTCACTTCGGGTGAAGGCAGTTTGAATCTGACCGGAGAAGTCCTGCTGGATGCGCAGCAGGGATGGCCGGCCAGACTTGCAATCAAAGGCGACAGATTTCAACTGGCGAATCTTCCCGAAGCCGAGGTAATCGTTACGCCCGATATCAACGTGGAGAATGCCAGAGGCTTGTTGAAGGTTCGCGGCACACTGGATGTGCCTGTAGCCAAGATCGAGCTCAATGATCTGCCGGCAGGTTCCCGTGATGTGTCTTCAGACGTGGTTGTCGTGAGTGAAGACGGCAAGGTTGAAGAGACAGCGAGTTCCAAGATCGATGCCGAGGTTACGGTTACCCTGGGTGATGAAGTCCATTTCAAGGGTTTCGGACTGGATGCGGATTTGGCGGGGAAACTGTCGATCGATCAGAACCCCGGGAAATATCCCACGGCAAGCGGTGAACTGAAGATTGAAGGCGGCTATTTTCGTGCCTATGGACAGAACCTGACCATAGAAAAGGGCCGGATCTCCTATGCGGGCGGACGTGTGGACAACCCGGGTTTACGCTTGCGGGCGAGTAGAAAAATTGACGACACTACCGTGGGTGTGGAACTGACGGGAACCGCCAAGAAGCCTGAGTTTTCGACCTTCTCCTCGGATCCCGATCTGCTGGAAAAGGATGTGGTTTCCATGCTGCTGACCGGGCAGAAGAGCGGTGATCTGGCCAACGCCAAGGTGTACGCCGGCAAGCAGATCACCAAAGACCTGAGCGTGGGGGTCAATCTCGGTGGTGGATCGGATGGCAGCGAATTTGTCGCCCGTTACCGCCTGATGGACAACGTGAATCTGGAAGGAACCAGCAGCGCCAAGAAAAGTGGTGGCAGCATCAACTACACGATTGAACTGGAGTAAGTAAAGTTTCGTGATGTCCGACATCGAGCCGTTCAAGTAGCCAGTGTCCGCCAGGAAAACCCATCTTGATGATGAAAGCTTTCCAGCGGGGGTCATGGTGGAGATTTCCGAAGTAGGTGTAATTCAGTTTCATCACCAGATTGGGGTCTCGCTGCTCATACGCAGTCTCCAGCCATTCGAAAGCTTTGTCCACATCGCCTCTGCAAGCATACAAATAGGCCAGACTCGTTGGGTGATGCTTGCTGTAGCGATCGATAAACTCCATCAGTAAACTATCGGCTTTTTTCTTCTGTCCCAAAGCAAAAAACACGCAGTGTTGCGTGTACAATTTCCAGAATTCATGCGGTTCTTTTTCGGCTTCCAGCAGGGCTTCCTTGTATTTACCCTGCCGCAGCAATATGAAACTGATGGTTGTGTGTTGAAGGTTGGCATCCGTCCTGAGATGGTCATACTTGTGGACGGCATTCAATGCTTCATCAAAGCGGCTCAACCAGAGATACACGATGCCAAGGTTGTAGTAATTGATCGCCGCAAATGGATCCATGTCGATGGCTTTTTCCAGCAATTTCTCGGCTTCATCCAATCTTCCCAGGTCCATGGCATTGTGTGCCGCTATGCCCATGATCTCCGAATCATCAGGACTCAACGCCATTGCCTTATGAATATTGGCGATTGATGATGCAAAATCCCAGTTCATGATGTTGATCAAAGAAAGCTGGGCATAGGCTCTGGCGCAGTTGCTATCCAGCTCTATGGCATTGAGGACTGCTGCTTCGGATAACCGCAGGCCGTCCGCAAAGGGTTTTTGATATAGGTAGAAAGTTTCCCTGAACAGTATTCGACTCAGCAATAGCCAGGAAGGCGCGTAGGTTGAATCAATGGCAATGGATTGTGTGACCAGTGCTTCTGCCTTGCTGCTCGCCTCACCGGTGAATTTCTGATGTAAATGGTTTGCCTGCAAATACAGTGAATAAGCATCCGGATTGATGGGCGTCGTTTTTACCATCTCACCGAAAAGCGTGAGCTGCAATTGTCTGGTGACGGATTCGGCGATAGCATCCTGCGTGCTGAAAATATTGTCCATGTTATGACGGTATGTTTCAGACCACAGGTGTGCGCTGTCAGAGGCCTGCACAAGCTGTGCAGAGATGCGCAAATCATTCCCGGATTTGCGCACACTTCCTTCAAGAATATGGCTTGCCCCAAGATCATTGGCAATTTCTTTTATACTTTTACTTTTTCCCTTGTAAGAAAATGAGGACGTACGGCTGATGACTTTCAGTTCCGGAATCTTGTCCAGCAGATTGATTAGTCCCTCACTGATCCCATCTGAAAAATACTCCTGATCGTGCTCTGGGCTCAAATCTATGAACGCAAGTACGGCGATGGTTTTTCTGGGTTGATGAGGCTTTTCCGGCATATCCTCCGGTAACTCATCAACCTCGGCAATAAACTGGTAGCCTCGTCCATGAATGGTCTTGATGGTTTGTTGCAACTGGCCATTGTCACCCATGGCTTTCCTGGCGCTCTTGATGTGGTTGTTCAGTGATGTGTCAGAAACAACCCGCCCCTGCCAGATGCTGTCGAAAATCTCCTGCCGTAAAACCACTCTGTTGCGGTTTGCAATAAGATAGACAAGCAAATCAAACACCTGTGGCTCAATGGCCACCCTGCCCCACTGATCTGTAAGAAGAAAATTCGAGGGATCAACTTCATGGCTGCCGAAACGATACAACATGGTTTTGTTGAAGCACTGTCCAGGATGTTTGTACTGTTTCTTCATTAGATCATAAATCCACACATTTCCGATGTTATTTTTACATATGCCAGTATTTCATGAGGAAATCATGAGGAAATTTTCATGTTTACGGTGAGGTTTGCTGCCTAGAATAAAACACTAGGGTTTGTATGGAACGAATAAAAACAAGAGGCACTAATTGCCCATACAAAAGAGCTTATGTCGTGCCAACATGTATTTGTAAATACAGGAGATCACCATGAAAAACTGTTTTAACGCAATCACCGTGGCCTTGCTGGCCATTATGGCAGCTTTGTTTAGCGCTCAGTTGCTGGCAGGCTCATTGAATGTCCAGGGAAATGGAACCATCAATGGTGATCTGGATGTCGTCAGTCACCGGATCACGAATGTAGCTGATCCTGTTTCCAACCAGGATGTTGCCACCAAGAGCTACGTGGATAGTCAAAGTGGCAACGCAGGCAGGGCGCCTTTGAACCCTGACCGGGTTGCCTTGTTGCGCTGGTATGACATCAATCTTGCCAAGCGATTTGTTTTTCCCGGTTCCAGCACTCATCCGGGCGCCATCTCATTTGATGGCGAGAATATCTGGGTGGCAAATGTGGGAAATGACAAAATCAGTATTTGGCGCGTCAACGATGGAAAAGAAATTGATACCTACACCTTCCCCACGGCTTGTGCCGGTGTTGCCGGGCTGGCTTATGACGGGGAATACATGTGGGTGTCTTGCCAAGGCACAAATAGTGTTCGTTTGGTGCGTGCGAGGGATAGAAACCATTTTGCTTTTCAGGATGTTACCGTCCCAGGCCCAGCAGCGATCGCATTTGACGGCAAGAACATGTGGATATCAAGTAGTGATGGCAGCGTCCGCGTGATCGAAGCAAGTACAGGACAGCAAAAATACAATGTGGCGGGCTCACCGAGTGCTCGTGTTCTCGAAATGGCTTTTGATGGCACCAATATGTGGGCGACAACCGGAGCCGCTTCTGTTGCGGTACTGCCTGTTTCAAATCCAAATGGCCCAGGGGCAGGTTTTTTTATGCTGAGTCAGGCAGGAGCCTGGAGTCTCGCATTTGATGGAACCAACATGTGGATCACCAATGAGGCAGAGGATACCGTAACTGTGGCGAGCCTGGATCTCGTGAACCTGGGAGAGTTCAATGTTGGCGATCAGCCCAAGGATCTTGTATTTGACGGCGATTTGATGTGGGTGACCAACTATGAAGGGCGTAGCGTGACGCTGTTCCGTACCCGTGATCTTTCCAATGCAGGCACTATCCCGCTGGGCTATCGTCCCGTAGATACCGTTTTTGATGGTGCCAATGTCTGGATTACAGATTACGATGGCGACAGGGTATGGAAGCATTGATCAGAACTATTTGTGATTACATGGTCAACCAATCCAGTTAGGGAAGATCTTGTTGTTCAGGATTGCAGGTTGGAATTAAACAGGTGGGGTGTCTGTCTGGACCTCGGCCAGCGTGGGAGACTTCGCAAGAACAAGGAGTAGCATCATGTCACGTTGTTGTTTGACGGCATTTTTTGGAAGTCTGCTGCTTTCATCGGTGGCTATTAGTGGGCCGATGCCTGTTATCAATGGGCTTACGCTTGATCCCGATGGTATTCACTTTATGGATAGCAGCTTTCAACACACAGCCGCCCTGCCACCATTACCCGCCAACATGACATGGGTAGTGCCTGCTGGCAGTGATTATGAATATGATGATTACTACACCAGCCCGGTTGATGCGATGGATCATTTGTCTGACTGGTGTGTACTCGGCGATGTCATCGTGCCCGTCAGAGCCAGATGTGCCTTGATGATTGCGCCTGGTACTTATGAGCTGGAAGGTGATCAACAAATCATCATGCATGAGAAGGTGGATATCATTGGCATGGGGGTCGGTTCCACGATCATTCGTGGATTCGTAAAGGGCTCAACCTGGGACGGGACAAGCGCTGTGATCAGAGGAACTGCGGATGCTGCATTGCGAAACCTTGCCGTTGCCAATTTTGTTTTTCTTGCCAGTGCTTCTGGAGATCACTCATCAGCAATTTACAATGACGGGGCAGGTTTTCGTGTCGAGAATGTGAGCGTCTCGGTCAATGGCAATGACAGGAACTATGGCATCATCAACAATGGTGTGGACGCCACCTATACCGATCTGGACATTCAAGCTGCCAATATTTGGAATCCGTCAAAGCCCTCCGCACTCTGTTTCGGGTTTTGGGCGCGGGGGGCTGGCAATGTTGAGATCAATCATGCCGAGGTTATGGCAGAAGGTTGTTCCGACAGTACCGCAATACAAAACAATGGGGCAAATCTGCGGCTAGTCAAGATACATGCAAACGCAAACTGCCCCAACGGTTCCTGTGGTGCAAATGCGGTCTGGAATGTGTCTGGCGTGCTCATTATCCTGAATTCCAAGCTTGAAGGTGTCAGCCGTTCAATAACCATCGGCTCAGACTCGGACAGGATCATCAATACCCATTTTAATGGCCCTGTAATTGACGCTTTTCCTGGCACCCAGTGTCGGGGAACATACGGGAACAGCCTGGGCGATGTGCCTTGCTGAAAAATCCCGGCTGATATGGATACATCGACCATGACAACGAAGGAGTAGCACCATGCCGCGCTTTTTGGTCACACTGATTTTGGGCAGCCTTCTGCTCTCAGGTTCAGCTTTTTGCGCAGATCCGTTGTCGATAGGGCTGTTTCCCTATGGCGTCCGCTTTCCGGATGGCACGGGTCAGACCACGGCCGCCCTGCCAAGCTTGCCGGCGAACATGGCATGGGTGGCGCATGCCGGGGGGCGGTACACCAGTCCGCTTGATGCCATGAACCATTTACGGGACTGGTGCCATGCTGACTCGATACTTGCGCCGGCTATCTCGCGCTGTACTTTATTGATTGCGCCAGGTGTTTATGAACTGGGTGCTGATCAATTGGTCATGCAGGCAGGCGTGGATATTGTTGGTATGGGAGTTCGAACCACGGTTTTAAGCGGGGTTGTTGACAACACAGCTCTGGACGGGGCAAGTGCTTTGATCCGGGGAGCCGAACGAACCACTTTGCGGGGGCTGACGGTTATCAATTCAGGCAAGGGTTCTTTTTCGGCCGTAATTTTCAGCTCGGAAAATTCATTCAGCGTCGAACAGGTAGAAGTTATTGCCAGTGGTTTGGCCGTCAAGAATTATGGCATCGTCATTGATAGCCCCCAACCTCAGTATACTGTCAGTATTTCGGATATAGCGGTTTCAGTAATTCAGGAAGGTCTTAGCAATACTTCGGAATGCTATGGCATTTGGCATAAAGGCGCCGGCAGTGTCGAAATAAGTCGCGCCAAGGTTGTAGTTTCAGGTTGTGATGACAATTTGGCGATCAAAAAGGTGCACGTTGGTAAGCTGCGGCTGATAAATGTAGATGCAAAAGCGACTTCTACTGGCACTCATACTGCCGCTGCCTTGTGGAATAGTTACGATGAACTCACGGTTCTGGATTCCAAACTTGAAGGTACCACCTATTCTTTGGGAATAGGTTCCACTTCTGCCAGAATCATCAATACACAGCTCGATGGTCCCGTCGGAGCTAATTCTGCCGGTACCCAGTGCTGGGGAACCTATGACAGCAATCTGGCGGATAGGGGTTGCTAAGGAAGCCCCGATGAGGAGAAACATCATGACACGCTATTTGCCAGCATTGTTTTTCGGCAGTTTCCTATTCGTATCTGCGGCTTATGGCGCCGGGGTAGGGCTTAGTCCCGGTGGCATCAGTTTTCCCGATGGAACCTTCCAATCAACAGCCGCCCTGCCACCGTTACCGCCTGGCACCGCATGGGTGGCGACATCCGGAGGAGACTATACCAGCCCGGTTGATGCCATGAATGATTTGTCAGTCTGGTGCAAACTCGTCAACAATGCTGTTCCTCATGGGGCCAGGTGTACGTTGTTGATTGCGCCGGGTTCTTATGATTTGGGTACTGATCAACTGGTAATGCATGCAGATGTGGATATTGTTGGTATGGGCATTCAGTCCACGGCCCTGTATGGATATGTAGGAAGCGCAGTCTGGAACGAGACAAGCGCGCTGGTTCGGGGAGCTGCGCGGGCCACGTTGCGGAATCTCAGTATTTCCAATGTCGATACGGGTGCTTCCAAGTATTCAGCAGCGATTTATAATGACGGGTTTGGTTTTCATGTTGATCATGTAAGTGTTCATGCAACGGGTTTTGATCAAGTCATTGGCATTGCCAATGATAGTGTCGATGCAACCTATACAAACCTGGACGTTCTGGTCAGTGGGAATACCATGCCAGCCGGAAAATTCTGTTCGGGCATCCATGTTTTGGGAGCGGGCAAAGTTGTAGTCAATCACGCCAAAGTAGTTGTTTCAGGTTGTGATACCGACAGCACAGCAATACAAAATAATGGCGGAAACCTGCAACTGGTCAATGTCGATGCCAGTGCAATTTGCGCGGGTGTCTCTTGTGCTTATGGCGTCTGGAATAGCAGTATTGCGGGTAGCGTCGTTACAATCCTGGATTCCAGGCTGGAGGCTGCAATGTATTCCTTGAAGATATATTCTGCATCAGACAAGATTATCGATACCCAGCTTTCTGGCCCCGTAAATGATCCTTATCCTGCCCCCAGCCACCAGTGCAGGGGAACCTACAACAGCAATCTGGTTAAAGTGGACTGCTAAACGTTTGCAGGTGATGCGTCGGGGTGACGGTTAGCATCGCGATTAGCATGCATATCGCGATTGATGTGCAGCGGCTTTTATAAAGCAAAGGAGCAGTATCATGTCACGTTATTGCATAACTCTGTTCACGAGCAGTTTTCTGCTCTTGTCTTCAGCTATTGGCGCCGGAGTCGGGTTGAACCCCGCAGGCATCAGCTTTCCCGACGGTACCTCCCAGAACACGGCCGCCCTGCCGCCGTTACCCGACACCATGGC
>CAZFXI010000059.1:0-17064 GCA_964522855.1 uncultured Sedimenticola sp. | reverse complement strand
TGTGGGTGAACCCCGACTGCGGACTCAAGACCCGTGGCTGGAAAGAGGTGGAACCTGCCTTACGCAACATGGTAGAAGCCGCACGCATTCTCCGCGAAAGCTTGCATAGCACACCAAACACCATTGCCGACCGGATCGATGCCTGCTCTTCCCATCAAATGGGCAAGAATTAAAATATTGATGGCAACCTGCTCGGGGGAAAATCCATGAAGGATCTCGTTTGGGACAACACACTCAGCGTCCAGACCCAGGAAAATGATGAAGATCACCAAAGACCGGTAGATCTGTTCAACCTCCTCAATCATGCCATCGCAGAAGAGGAGAAAGCAGAATATATCCAAGCCGTACTGGAAGGGCTGATCAGTTACACCCTGTGGCGTTTCAGGCACTAACAGGATGTTGAAAAAGCCCTTCCTTGGGCTTTTTCAACTCGGAAAGACAAAAATGCGATTTTATCTTTCCTCCATTTTCAATGACTTGGGGTCATTGAAAATGGCCGCACATCCTTGTGCGGCAGCAGGGTGTCGAAAAAGGTGCTTTCTTCAACACCCTGCTAAGCTTGCGAGTTACTGAAAAACCCTAGCTTTATAGTGTAGTGTGGTTAACCGCGGGAGGTTAAGAATGACGGGTAAAATCAAGTTTTTTACAAACCTAAGCTTTTCGCCGAATGGCTCGGGCAATGTTGGTAACAGGACAACAACGCCGGATACCAAACTGGCCGTTGCAGGTATAGGCAACATTGTGTTGCAGTGCCCATCAATCTACTTCACATATTCATTCAGCTTGTCCACCATTTGCGACGGCGTGATGCCATGAGCAAACTTGGTGATGAAACGTCCATCCGGCGCCATGAGATAGACGCTTGCGGTATGGTCCAACAGGTAGTCTTCAGGCTTCTTTCCCTCTTCCAGCACCTTCTCGACGGTGACGTTGAATTCCTTGATGACACGCTCGGTCATGGCGGGGCTGCCTCGCAAGCCGATTAAATCCTTGCTGAAATAATGGACATAGTCGGCCATGATCTCCTGCGTATCCCGCTGGGGATCGACGGTAATGAAATAGGGCTGGATCTTGTCGGCTTTCTTGCCCAGTTTCTTCAATGCCTGCACGATGACACTCAATGAGGTGGGACAGACATCGGGGCAATAGGTGTAGCCGAAATAGATCATCTGGTATTTGCCCTGCATGTCTTCGTTGGTCACCATGTTGCCATGCTGGTCGGTGAGCATGAACCGGCCCCCGATCCTGCCTGCGCCATCGATCCCGGACGATGCCTCTTCCTGCTGCGCTTGTCCGGCTGCGGTTTTCTGCATACAGCTCTTGATCACTTCGGTGTTGTGATCCATGAGCTGAAGATACAGGTCTTCACCCGGTGTCAGCAGGCTGCCAAAGCTGTCCAGCTGGGCAAGATTCACATCCACATCCTTTGTCAACAATGACAATTCAGGCATGTTCATGTTTGCTTCTGTCAACAAGCAGACGTACAAGCCTTCAGTCAGTTTTGCCTTTTCCTGCAGGAGCTTTACTGCGCTGACCGGCACCTCGGGAGAAGGCGTCAGCGCCCCGCCCAGCTTCAGGGCATAGGCCTGCTCGAAATACTGCTGGGTATCGTAGTAAGCCAGCACTACGCCACCTTTCAACCCCCGATAGCCGTATTCCAGGCGGCGATCCATCTTGGCCGCTTTCTTGAACAGGGCATCCCGGTTGCGCATGTAGACATGAGCGCGCACCGGGTCGCTGTCCATGAGCATTTTGGTCATTTCGTCGATGAGAATCAGGATGTTGCGACTGTCCAGCCAGAAGTAAGGATCGCGCAGGTTCTCATCCCAGCGTGAAGGCAGGATCTTCAGCCACAGCGTGTCCAGCAGGGTAATCACCTGGGTATCGCCGGAAACCTGATGCAGGGGTTCGACCAGGAATTCTTCGAGTTCGGGACCCACCCAGATCACCACATCGGCGGTTTTCAGGGACTGCTTCTGTGCATCGGTCAGTGTATAGCCGTAGGGTACTTTTCCCTCGCCGACCAACAGCTCCGGCTCGCCAGCGCCTTTCATGAGGCCACTGAGGATGGAATGGATGGGCTTGATACTGGTCACCACATGCAGGGTGTCATCAGCTGCACCGGCAGCACCGGACAGGAACAACAGTACACAGGCAAACAACAGGGAAAACCGGCGAGGGGAATTTTTCATCTGGAACGACTCTGAGAGGTTATTTGCTATTTGGTGACAAACGCCTGATTCATGGCGTCGATGGCTTTGCCAACATCTGCTTCAAATCCGGCAGGGCCAGGACACTTGTCTCGTGACTGAAGGAAGGCATTGAACGAGGCGCTGGTTGCATCATCGAACAGCGCACCAAGATCACGCTGCTTGGGTAGCCCTTCGATCAATGCCCGCTTGATGCGTCTGGTCTGGTCGAAATAGCGGCAGCTCAATGCCACGCCATTCAGTTTGCCCAGCGCTTCTACTGTCTGGTATTGCTCATTTTGAGCCGCCTGAAGGCAGGAAAAGCCTGCCACAAACAACAACAGCATCGACGCCAATATTGCCTTTCTCATCATGGATTGTAAAAACCTGGCTAGCGGTAAATAAGGGCATACAGTATACCCTCTTTTACCAGCATCGCGTTTGACCTGAATCCAGACGCCGGCAGCTCATTTTGCGGCCAGCAACTCGTGCATCAGGGCCAGCCCCAGTTTGAGCAGGGCGCGCACCATTTCCTCGTCGGTATGGTAACCCGAGGTCTTGGTGGTGAACTGCCGCAGCACCAGGATTTCCACCCCGTCTTTTGTTCTGTATTCGGCTACCGTCCCCTCCGGCGCGGAAAAATGATCTGCCAGATCCGCCAAACCCAAACCGGGCCTGGCAACCATCACCACATAGAAATACGGGTAGGATCTGCCCTGCACCGGGTTGATCACCACCTGCCCGTACAACCCCAGAAAACCTTCCGGTGCATCTTCGGGGGCAATCTTGATCTTGATGTCTTGCGGCAGGGTTTTTTCCTTTCCCTTCAATAACATCAATACATCCAATTTATCGCCCTCCTGCTCGGGCTGCAGCTGCTTTAGGACCCTATCCAGGGTTTCCGCCTTAATCAGCAGCCCTGGCATACGCAGAATCCGGCGCGTACCAGTGAACCAGTGTGGCAGAAACAGGATCGCCGCATCCACGGGGATGGGCAACAGCCAGGTGTACTCGGCCCGGCTGCTGGCAAACAGGAACAACGCCGCGATGACGATGACCAGAAACACGAAGCTCACCACACCCAGCGCATTGGTGATATCGATGAAGCTGCGATCCCAGCGCTTCATCTTCTTGTCCAGGGACTTGAGATCGATGAGGCGGGAACGCTCTACCCGCTGCCACTGTTCGCTGGGATCATAGCCCTTGAATTCCACCCGATTGTCATAGCCACGCACCAGCAACAGGGCGTTGCCGGCGATCAGGGGAATCACGCCCGCAAATATTTCACCCGAGTACCACTGCAGCAACAATCCCAAGATGATCAGGCCGAAGGCGATGGCCATACGCTTGGGGTAAGCCAGGTTCCGCCACAGCCAGTAGACGACCGTATCCTGATCCGGCGCCACTCCAACTGCCGTGTTCATGCCTTGGTCTCCTGTTCGGAAATGACGTAGCCCCTGGCCTCGGCTTTCTCAAAACCGTTGTGGCGCTCCAGCTCATCGAAACCCAGCTCCCGCCAGTACAGGGGGCAGGCACCATTGCAGATATCGAACTGGCTGCATTCCCGACACTGAGGATGGGCCAGGGCCTTGTCCCGGTAGCCTTTGGCCTTGTCACTGTTCCACACGTCTACCAGCTTGTCTTCCAGCAGGCTGCCTACCTCATCATCGTAAGAAGCACAGGGAATCACCGAACCGTTGGGCGCCACGGAAATCAGCCCGTCACAAGCGCTGCAACCGTGATTGCCCAACCCAGCGGGAATGGGATTGAACATGCACATGGGTGTGGGGGAATACCAGAGAAATTCCACGTCATGAGCCTTACTCTGCATCTGAATTTTCTCCAGCCAGGCGCCGATTTCGCTGTAGCGCACGATGAGATCGGGATGCACCACGGCGCTGCCCGTGGGCACCAGCAGGTTCATGCTGAAACGCGCATTGTCCAGCACCTCGCGCACGAAGCGTGGCATGTCCGGCATTTCGTGGACGTTGAGCTTGTTGATGGTAGTGTTGGTGTGCACGCGAACGCCTACCGCCTTCAGATGCCCCACCGCTGCGACCGTCTTGTCGAAAGAGCTCTGCCCCTGGGTGACCAGATTGTGAATATCCGCACTGGTGCCTTCCAGGCTTACCTGGGCGGAATCCAGCCCGGCATCTGCCAGCCGTTGTGCCAGTTCCCCATCGATGCGAGTGCCATTGGTGATGAGATTCACCCGCATGCCCAGCTGCTTCGCATAGGCAACCAGCTCAGGCAACTGCTTGTGCAGGGTAGGCTCGCCACCGGTGAAGCTCACCGAAGGCACCTTGCCTTCGTGCCACAGCTTGTACAGTACCTTGCGAATCTCGGCTACGCTCATGACTTTTTCGTCATTCACCGGCTGGGTGGTGCAATTGCAGCCGGCATAGCAGAACACGCAGCGCAGATTGCATTTATAGGTGATGGCCACCTCGGAAAGGATGGGCAATTCGGAAAAATGCCGGTTGAACACCTCCACTTCCACACCCGGATGGCTGGAATCGGCGCTGACATGCCCTTCCAGCACCCCACGCACGCCATGCAGAAACAAGGCCAGCTGCTCCAGTCTGGAACGGTCGCCATTCAGGCCACGGACCACGCCGGCAATCTTGCCGCCATCGAGGAGAAACTTGAGGATCTGCGCGCCCTGGGCATTGAGTTTCTGCGCCTGATTGGGGCGTTTGATGAGGATGTTGTCTTCGGTGCGCACGAAGATATAAGGCCCGACGTTGGTGATGAACTCATCCACCCAGGAAAGATCGGGCATAGAATCTTCACCGGCAAAGGCCATCTCCGGCTGGCGGGATGTCGGCAGCAGGGACGCTGTCGCCAAGCCACCATGGATGGTTTTACGGCGATCCCGCCAGCCGGTGATGGCCCTTGCCACCCAACTTGAAACTCGGTCAATCATCAGTGCGAGCCTCCACTGACACAGGCCGAATGGCAGGCGCTGTGACAAGCCGAATGACAGGCCGAGTGACAGGCGCTGTGACAGGCCGAGTGACAGGCATCATGGCAAACATTCAGCTCCATGGCGATATCCGTGCTCAGGGGACCATGAATGATATGGTCCGTGGTCACCGGCATGTCCGTGGCATACCTGGCCGGATCACCCTCACCACGATCCCAGTGACGGTGATAATAAGAGTGGTTGTTGTGGTACCAGAAATACCAGTTGTCGGCATCGTTCATCGGCGTCGCTGCGGCACCGGCGCCTGCCGCCGCGACAAACGCATCCACTTGCTGACGATAGTACTTCTGGGTGGCTTCGATATCCGCATCCCAGGCCTTGAGCTGCACTTTTTTCACCGCCGTTTTCATCAGGTCTTCCAGCTCAGCCTGGGACAGCTCACCGTCATCCGCCAGGGAACGGTAGAACAGCTGCTCATATTCATCCAGCTCATGCAGATTGGGCGGTTGCAACACCGTCACCCGCAGTGGCGATTCGGATTCGATCTTCAGAAAACCTTCCAGCACCATGGAATTGAGCATGGAGGAGACGATGAGCTTGAAGGGGATCTCCAGGTAGAAGGCGGCTTCCAGGGACGTCAGATCCTTGCATACCTTGCCTGGCTTGCGAAATTCGGACAGAATCAGTTTCGGTGGCGTCCAGTCCAGATTCTCCCAGCGGATATCATCCAGCCCCTGCCGCGCCTTGAGCATGGATTTCTGCTTGCCCCTGACCACGCCGAAAAAGGCGGCAATGACCGCAAAGCCCAGCACCAGCAGCAGGGCATTCGATGGATCTCGCTTCGGCTGCGGTGCGGCAGCAGCCGTCTGCACCGTTCTGGCGGCCAGGTGAAACCACTCCGCCGGCAGATAAAATTGCACGCGCATGTGATAGCGGTTGCCGGGATCATTCTTGTGGAATATCAGCAGTAGCCGGTTATTCGGCCCACGCTGATAATCGATGAGGTATTTCTCGTTCACCCAGGGCTCGGTGAGCACCAGCCGCCCCGAATCCACGACCTGACGGGGATTGACCTGTGTATCCGGCAGACGATAGGGGGTGAGAACCTTCAGGGTGTAATGATCCTGACGGGCCGCCTCGTCCCACTGCACGGGCGCCCAGTTGAAGAACACCAGCTCACGGCCATCATCTGCCGTGGTCGGCCCCAGGTAACCTGCCGCATGAAAATCTGTCTTGAAAGGCAGGTTGAAGGTGACGGTCTCGCCTGTCGGCACGCCCTGGCCGTCCGCCAGCAGGATGTCCCACTTGCCGCCGGAAAGCCTGCGAATGTCCAGCCGATACTGGTTGCCCTGGCTGTCCACGGCGCCGGCCTGATCGACGGCCATGCCGACATTCAGCTTGTCGTTGCCTTCGAAATAGAAACCGTGCAACTCACCGGACGTTACCTTCCATTGAACCTGATACAGCACCACGGCGCTGCCGTCCGTGTTGAGATCCACCGTGGTTTCGACGAAGCGGATCTCGCCCTTGCCCGCCTGGGCACTGACGCTAAACAGCAGCAATAAGAACAGCAGCAAGCGGGATCGCTGAAACATGGTCCTGGAGCTCATCGGAATAGGAATCTCCGATGATATTCCCCCACCCGCAACATGGCAAACGGCTCGCAGGGCAAAGGGCGAGATCCCTTGGCCCTGCGAGTAGCCGATGATCAGGATGTTCTCCTGTTCACGGGGAAGATCGCGTCAAGTCTGTCAGGTTGTCGCCTTCACTTTAGCACCTCGAATAATGGTATTTTTGTCACCCCGGCGCAGGCCGGGGTCCATACTCATCAAGGTGTTATAGATTCCGGCCTGCGCCGGAATGACATTTTTAGAGGCGTCCTTGTATTCAATACTTGCCGGGCTGGATCGATGCCGCACCTGTATCCAGCGTAGCCAGATCACCCAGCGTGGCAGCTATTTCTCCCAGAGTGGGATATTGGGCATCCCAAGGCTCTGAGAATGCGCCCCGACAGGTCATGCGCAGCACATCCGGCTGTGTCTCGGAATGCAGCCAGAAATGATAGCCCAGGAAGATGTCCGCGGGGCTGCTGTCCACTTCTGCGCCGGCAAGGGTCAGGGAGGCCAGCACCACCGGACGCCAACTGGCGACTTCCTCCATGAGATGCTGGATGCGCGTGACCACGAAGGTCTCGGGCTCGATGGTCTGAGGCTGTTCGCTGAGCTTGCGGATTTCGAGATTGCAGCTCACCGCATACTGGTTGAAACCCAGAGAAGGCAGCATCTTTCCTCCCTGCAGATAAACCCGCGCATTGCCCGCCGCCACGGTCAGGGGCTGGTGCAACACCAATCGGTAGCCGCTGTCTTCATCACTGTAATCCGGTACCCAGCTGCTGCAACCTGCCAGCAACAGGCCGATGAGGGTGAACAGTGCGGCTGATTTCATTCGCGAATCCCTTCGATTGACAGATAGACGTGGATATCCTCGGCGGCATCGCCCAGGATCTTGGCTTCCTTCATGTGCCAGTCCGACAAATGCAGGACGGTGTTGCCTTCGAAGCCCCGGCGATACCCACCCCAGGGATCCGGTCCATTGCCCACATCGGACACATCTATGCTAATTTCTCTGGTGATACCGCGCAAAGTTAGCTTGCCCTTGAGTATCGCCTTGCCATTTTCCTGCTGTTCCCAGGAGGTGCTGACAAATCCGGCCTTCGGGTACTTGCCAACATCGAAAAAGCGCTTGCTGCGCAGATGCTTGTCACGCTCAGCATGGTTGCTGTCCAGGCTGGACATCTCGATGGAGATCTTTACCTTGTTGGTTTGCGGCCGTTTGGCGTCATAACTGAACGCACCCTCGAAACGGTTGAAGCGCCCGAGCAGCCAGCTGTAGCCAAGGTGCTTTATCTTGAATTCGATGAAGGCATGCATGCCTTTGGTATCGATGACGTAGTCAATCGCCCCGGCGATGCCAGAAGCCATCAGCGCTGCGCCAAGGATGGCTGCGGAAGCTGTTTTCCTGATCATGATCTTTTCCTTTGTCCAGGCGCAAAACCCAACATGCGCGTAAGAGTGAAATCTTTGTCGATAAAATGATGCTTCAGCGCCCCGCTCACATGCAGCAACAACATGAAGGCCAGGAGCCAGGTCAGAAAATAATGCACATCGCCTGCCCTGTCCTCCAGATTCTCCGCGGTCACGGTCGCAGGCACCTCGAACCAGCCGAAGACGCTCAGCGGATGACCATCTGCTGTTGAAATCAGATAGCCGCTGATGACGATCGCAAACAGCAGGGCATAGAACAATCGGTGCACCAGCAGGGCCAGAGGTCTTTCCCAGGGGGCGCCCGGGATCTGCGGCAGCGGGTTTGCCAGTCGCCACAACAGGCGCAACACCATCAGCCCACCAACCATCGCCCCCACGCCCCGATGCAGTTCAGGAAGCTTCAGATACAGCGGATGGTAGTAATCCAGCGTCATCATGTATTTGCCGAGCCCGAACAGGCCGATGATCAACACGGCCATGCCCCAGTGCAGCAGAATACTCAACCACCCATAGCGCTGTGTTGTGTTGCGCCATCGCATATGCTCATTTCCTCCTGTTCCACAAGCATAGACCAAAAAAGGGGCTTAACCATTGCGCACCAGTTCATCCATGCGATTTTTCGCCGTTTCCCAGGCATCCCCCTGGTTCCCCTTTTCCGCCATCAGCTCCATCAGGGAATAGGCCAGTTGCCGGCCTTTCGCATCCAGATCACGCAGTTTTGTCAGCTTGAACAGGCAACCTGCCGCCTCATATTCAAGTGTATTCACCAGCGCATATAACGTCAGGGATTGGGCAGAATGGGGGGAAGATGCGATCTGCTGTAGCACCTGATCCAGCACAGAAGTTGACATATTTGCTCCATATGGCCATGCTCAGAGTACCAAAGTATAGGATGCCGACCGTAGCATCCACATAAAATAATATTGGAGGAACCGGCAATGAGCCTACGCAAACCACTGATCATCACCGTCAGTCTGTTACTTTCTTCCGGAAGTCTGATGGCTGCCACCGTGCAGGAAAATGGCAAATTCCTGTTGCTGACCAAAGAAGAAGCGGCAGAACTGCAGCAAAAACTGTCCCGTGTCGAAGGCACCGAACGCGAAGCCCTGCGCCAGGCGGAATATGAACGACTGAAACAAAAGGCGGAACAGGCGGGTTACGCCGTACCATCACTCAGCACACAGACCGAAGCAGAGGCAAAAGGCACCGCAACTGCAGCTCAGGCTACCGCAGAACCAGCGGCTGTTTCCAGCGCGCCAGCAGCAGAGACTTCGCCACAGCCGGCGGCTGCTTCCTCTGCCATGGTTGCGGCAGCAACGGCCAATGTCAGCCCGCCCCCCGCACCGGCGATGCCGGAAAATACAGCAACCCCATCACCACAACCTCCTGCGGCCGAAGTGACAACGCCTGCAGCAGTTGCGGAAACGCCAACGCCTGCATCAAGCCCGCCTCCGGCAGCATCTGCTAACACTGCACCGGCGGCTCCCGCCACTGCCGCCACGCCAGCCAGCCCCATGGCTCATGACTACCAGAGCATCCGTAACTCTCATGATGAACTGGTCAAATCTATGGAAGCCAGGCGTGATGCCCTGCGAGCCCAGATGCAAAAACGCCGGGAGGAAATGGCACGCCAACATGTAGAAATGACCAAACAACGTCTCGGCCCGGCTGAAAGCCAACATTTGCAGGAAATGGCACAGAGAAACAAGGAACACGAAGCGGAAATTGCAGCCCGCCAGAAGCAACATGAAGAGGAGATGCAGGCACATATGAAGGAAGTGGAAGACCGCCGCAAGGCTATGGAGGCCCGCATCAACAGCGGCATCAACGCCATCGGTCGCCATCCTTATGCAAGACCCTACTACCCCAGTGCAGCCTGGGCACCGCGTCCGGGATACGCCTACCCGTATGGACCTTACGCCTATCCGCGCAGATAACAGGCATCCGTTCCGCCCGGAAAGCCCGCTTTCCGGGCGCTCAATCCTCAGCGTTACCCTGGCTTTCCAGCTTTTGCGCCTGCTCCCGGCTCAGCCGTCGCCAGGGTAGGGGCAACAAGCCCGGCACCCGCTGGCGATATTCGTGGTAAGCCTTTCCATAGTAGGCCAGCAGTTTCCGCTCTTCCAGCCAGGAACCCACGACGAAATACAGCGTCATCATCACCGATGAGACGAGCATCGCGGCGGTCATGTCCCGGGTCCAGATCAGGATCAGCCCCAGAAAATACCAGGGATGGCGCACATGCTGATGCAGTGGCGACACGCGAAATCGTTCCTGGTCCTCCACCCGCTGCTCGCCGTCCCTGAGCTGACGCAGCCCCAGAAACTCCGAGCTGTCATAGTGCCGCAAGGAATAGAGAAATCCGGCCAGGGCAGCGACGGCCAGGCCATTGCCAACCCACCACCAGATACCCTTCCAGGCAAATACCGTTTCACCACCGATCGCCCAGGTAAGATAAAGGGGAATAATCAGCAGCAGCACGGCCATCGTATTGAAGAACAGCCGGTACCAGGGCATCAGCTGTGGCCAGTGATCGGCGACCCAGGTTTTTACGGACAGGGAAGCCAATAGAGAATGAACAACGAAATACCCCAACCAGGCGGCGATCAACCACAACAGCATGGGGTCCATCAGAGAATGGCCTGCATCAGTTTGCGGATCCGCTTCACGTAATAGCTGCTGGCCTTGGGAACATGGGGTTCTACCTGCGTCCAGCGGACGACAGTATCGTGCTTTTTCCTGCTCTTGTTATACGCAATCCGCACCCGCCGAAAGCCTGCGTTGTAGCTGGCAAAGGTGAAAAATAGCCTTTCCTGGAATTCGGCACCCAGAAATTCCCATTTGTCATACAGATAGCGGTCATAGAATATCCCTGCCGCGATGTTCCACTTGGGATCTTCCAGACTGGCCAAAGTGGGGTTTTTCCGGCGGATATCCTTGAATGTCGAGGGCAGAATCTGCATGATGCCCACCGCTCCCGCCTTGCTTCTGGCCTTGGGGTTGAGGCCGGACTCGGCGATACCCTGAGCCTTGAACCAGCGCCAGTTCACAGCCGGGCCAAAATAGTGTTTGCTGTTCTTGCGAAAATGATGGTCGTACTTGTCCGTCCAGTGCTTGTGATCCACATGTTTGAAATCACCCGCCAGTGCGATCGCCGGCAGCGCGAGCCACAACAGAGACCAGCGAGACAGGCGCATTCAGTTCAGCCCCAGTCCGATCACCAGCCCCATGGCGGTGCCTATTCCAATAAACATGCCCATGATCATCAATCCCACCGCCTGGTTCCCTCGGGCAAGCTGCTCGGGAATGCTGAAGTTGACGATATGACTGAAAACCTTGCATCCCAGCCACATGAAAAGCAGGGTGAGCATGCCCCCCATGCAGGCATAAAGCACATTGAGAACAAGGGGATCGAAAGATGAGGTCATGGCCGGTTCCGGAAAAATGAATCAGCCCCGATAATAATGTGGCTTGTGACCGCTGGCAAGAAACCGCTTCATTTGCCTTGTATATATTCCTCATCACTGAAAGAACCTACCCAGTGAGGTTTGAAGCCCACCAGAATGGCGACGATCCAGCCATTGAGCATGGACTCGGGAAACAGCATCATGGGCGTCACATACAGGAAATTGTGCTGCAACTCACTCCAGGGATGGCTGCCCATGAGCAGCAGTCCACTAACAATCAACCCCGCCATGACGACAAAAATCACACCCCCGGCAAGAAAGGCATTCACCAGTACATACACAAAAAAATGCTTTGGCGCATAAGCCCGAACCAGACCCAGAATAATCTGGGTGATGGTTGCCGGCATCACCACACACAGGATAGCTGAAGGAAAATAGCCACCCCAGTCATTCAGACCGGCAATGACGATCCCCAGCAACGCGACACTGCCACCGACGATCGCCAGTGACCAGCCGAACATGAGGGTAATGGTGGCCATCCCGGACAGGTGCCAGAAAAACCCCGGCAACAGCTCCACCCGCATGTTCCACAGAAAAAACAGGCAGACCAGGGCACCGAGAAACACATGCTGCTGGTTCTTTTCCCGCAGGCGAGCCCAATTCGCCCAGCGGAGGGCAAACCACAGGATGAAAAAAAACAGCCCTGCAAACAACCATTGCCAGGCCGGGTGGAATAAACTACCTGATAACTCCATGCAACAAACACCTGATGTAAATGATGCAATATCGACAACTTGGAAACAGCGATCTACGCGTCAGCAACCTGTGCCTGGGCACCATGACCTTCGGCCAGCAAAACGATCAGTCTCAGGCTTTCGAGCAGCTCGACTTTGCCCTCGACAACGGGATCAATTTCATCGACAGTGCAGAAATGTATCCGGTGCCTGCCAAGGCTGAAACCCAGGGACACACGGAAAGCATCATCGGCAACTGGTTGCAGCAACGCCGCTGCCGTGACAAGGTCATACTCGCCACCAAGGTCGCCGGACCAGGGCGGGACTGGCTGACACATTTTCGTGGCGGCAACAACTGCCTGGACCGCGCCAATATCGAGACCGCTGTGGACGAAAGTCTACGCCGCCTGCAAACGGATTACATTGATTATTACCAGATCCACTGGCCGGATCGAGAGACCAATTGCTTTGGCAGACTGGATTACCCCTGGCCCTCAGTGGAGCACAGCATTCCCATTGCAGAAACCCTGGGCGTGCTGGACGATCTGGTCGCAAGCGGGAAAATACGTCACGCCGGGGTGTCCAACGAAACCCCCTGGGGAGTGATGCGCTACCTTTGCCTGGCAGAACAGGAAAGCCTGCCGCGCATTCAAGGCATTCAGAACCCCTATAACCTGCTCAATCGCAGCTATGAAATCGGGCTGGCGGAAATCAGCCACCGGGAACAGGTGGGTCTTCTGGCGTACTCGCCACTGGGGTTTGGGGTACTGAGCGGAAAATATCTTCACGACTCGCGCCCGCCAGGTGCACGCTTGACGCTGTTCCCGGAATACAACCGTTATTCCAGTCCCCAAGCACAGGCAGCAACAGCCGAGTACGTTGCACTGGCGCGGGAACACGGCCTGGATCCGGCACAGATGGCGCTGGCTTTCGTTACCACCCGTCCATTCGTAACCAGCAACATCATCGGCGCCACGACCATGAAACAGCTGCGCAGCAACGTCGCCAGCGTCGGGCTAACGCTGTCGCAGGACATCCTCGAACGCATCGATGACATCCACAGACGCCACAGCAATCCGGCGCCCTGAGGAAACGCTGACTCGACTGACGCTTGTCATATACAGATAGCCCGGCGCACGACGCCAAGGACGGAGCGGGAGGCCCGAGCCGAGGCCGGGATGATGACTCGATCAGCGCTTCCCTGAACCTTGTCCAGGCGTAACCTGCTGACGCAGAAACTCTTTCGCCTCTGCAGCGGGTAGTGCTCGGCTGTAATAAAAGCCCTGAACATCGTCACAACCTTCTGCACGCAGCAGGGTTTCCTGCTCCGAGGTCTCCACACCTTCCGCAATCACTTTCAGATTGAGGGTTTTTCCCAACGCGGTAACGGCACGCACGATAGCAACGTCATCGACATTGTCCGACACATGTTTGATAAAGGATCGATCGATTTTCAGCTTGGCAATAGGCAGTTGCCTCAGATAAGCCAACGAAGAATACCCCGTACCAAAATCATCGATGGCCAGATGCACCCCCAGTTCCCGCAATTCATTCATCACCGAAACGGCCTGTTGGGTCTGGGTCATGATAGAGCTTTCGGTCAGCTCGAGCTCCAGCCACTCGGGATGGCATCCCGTCTCACGCAATATTTTTCTCACCACATCCAGCAGGGAATAGTCTGCCAGTTGACGGGCTGAAATATTGACCGCGACAACACCAACCTGCAAGCCCTCGCTATGCCATTGGGTTATTTGCCAACATGCTGTGCGCAGCACCCATTCGCCCAGCGGCAGGATCAAGCCACTTTCTTCCGCCAGGGGAATAAACTGGTTTGGCGGCAGCATGCCCAGTTCCGGATGATGCCATCTCAGCAGCGCTTCAAAGCCCACAATCCGACCATCTTTCAAGCCAATCTGGGGCTGGTAATGCACTTCCAACTCATTTCTTTCCAGTGCTCCACGCAAGTCGGCTTCCAATCGCGCACGCTCTACCGCGTACCGCGTCATGTCTTCAACATAGAACTGGAAGGTGCCACGACCCGCCTCCTTGGCCTTGAACATGGCTGTATCCGCATTGCGCAGCAGGGTATGAGCGTCGCTGCCATCCTGAGGGTACAGGCTGATACCAATACTGGCGCTGAGCACAAAGTTCAAATCCCGCACGTTGACCGGCTCCTTGAACACCGAATTCAGCCGTTGTACACAGTGCATGGTGTTGTCCGCTTCTTTCAGGGATTCCATGACAACCGCAAACTCGTCTCCTCCGAGACGCGCTATCGTGTCTTCGTCCCGAATTTCCTTTTCCAGCCTGGCGGCAATTTCTTTCAGCACTTCATCCCCGATGGCATGCCCAAAACTGTCATTGACCTGCTTGAACTGATCCAGGTCGATATACAGCACCGCGAGCATTTTTCCTTCGCGTTCTGCCCTGCTCAATGATTGTTTGAGACGATCAAAAAAGAGCTTCCGGTTGGGCAGCGAGGTCAAAGGGTCATGGTTGGCCAGGTGCTCCAGCCGGGCGGCCTTGTCACTGAGCTCAGCCGTTTTTCGCTTGATGAGAAAGTGAAAGGCAAGCGCCAGCAGGGCAAGCATGCTCGCCACAGCACCACCTGCCAGCAACACCCACTTTACCCAAGGCGGCAGATGCCTTTGATTGTCCAGCGGCAAGAACCACTGATCCACCAGTTGATAGTAAATGGAGTGGCGGTCCTTTTTATACGCATCCAGATGCTTGTCCAGGGCATCCTGCAAGAACTGGTGATCCCTGGTTGCGGCAAAACCCAGCAATGCGGGTCGTACTCGTATGCTGGTTTTTTTCAGGCCATATTCACTGGCATGTCTTTTTCCAAAGTAGGTGTTGACCAGCCCGGCATCAACCCAGCCGATCTTGACCAGCCGGAATACGTCCCGGAAGCTGTTGACTTCATGGAACACAGGTGTGACGCCAAGGCGTTTCATGGCTTTCCTGATGGCGTCAAACTGGATGCTCCCTTTGACGACTGCCAAGTTCTTGCCGTCCAGCTCCTTGAGGGATGGGATCCTGTTATTATCCCGCACATACACTACAGACCAGCTTGACAGCGCCACCTCCCGACCAAACAGGAAACGCAGCGCACGCTCTTCGGAATAGGCGACATCCGGCAGCAGGTCGATCTTCCCCTGCTCGAGGTTATTCAGGCAGGCCTCCCATTCACAGGGAAAGTAGTTCAGCGTCCAGTTTTCATCCGCTGCGATCTTCCCCAGCAATTCTACAAAAAAACCGTCCGGCTGCCCCTGAGCATTGACGAAGATCTTGGGTTCGTTCTGATAGATACCCACGTTGATGGTCTGCGCCGCCAATACTGGCTGCACCAGTGCAAACAACAAAAGCACACACATCCGAACCATAGCAACCAACACGAACGCCCCCGTTCTCCCTTTTCAAGAATTTTGCTGTATTTCACATCCGAAATTTTTTAATGGCGCCAAAATTCGCTTCAAGCGCACAGAGCAAAATGCCAAACGCATCACAGTTTATCCTAAATACCGGCCACAATCAGACTACTACCTAAAAATTACCCTTACCGAGGAAAACGTTTCCCTGGCGAAATAATCGGTATAATTCCAATATTATTTACTCATTGTGCCTTTTCCAACTCAATGCAACGCAAAGCCGTAGCCCTGATTTCCGGTGGACTGGATTCCCTGCTGGCCGTAAGAGTCCTGCAGAAACAGGGGATCTACGTGGAAGGCATCAACTTCTTCACCGGCTTCTGCGTGGAAGGTCATACCCATGCCATTCGCAAGAAGGACCAGAAAAAACCCAAGCGCAACAATGCCCTGTGGTCAGCCGAACAGCTGGGCATCAAGCTGCACATCATCGATATCGTGGAGGAATACAAGGACATCGTGTTCAATCCACAATACGGTTATGGCGCCAATCTGAACCCCTGCCTGGACTGCAAGATCTTCATGGTGAAAAAGGCGAAAGAGTGGATGCAAGCCCATGACTTCGACTTCGTCATCACTGGCGAAGTGGTTGGCCAGCGCCCCAAGTCCCAGCGCAAGGACACCATGCCCGTGGTACAGAAGGATTCCGGCATCGAAGACCTGCTGCTGCGCCCCCTGTGCGCGAAGAACCTGCCCCCCACCCTGCCCGAGCGGGAAGGCTGGGTGGATCGGGAAAAGCTGTACGATTTCTCCGGCCGTTCGCGCAAACCCCAGATGGCCTTGGCGAAACAGTTCGCCTTCGAGGATTACGCCCAACCCGCCGGCGGCTGCTGCTTCCTCACCGACGAGCAGTATTCTGTCAAGCTTCAGGATCTGTGGAAGGCCAGGGGCAGCAAGCAATACGAGATGGACGACATCATGCTGCTCAAGGTGGGCCGTCATATCCGCCCCGAGCCGGGCTACAAGCTGATCATTTCCCGGGAGGAAGGCGAAGGCAAGTTTCTGCAGGGCTACCGAAAGCAGTATCCCAGCATCAAGACCACCAGCCATCCCGGCCCCCTGTGTCTCATCGACGGGGATTTTGCAGATGAGCAGATCGAAAAGGCTGCCCGCATCGTGGCCCGTTACAGCCAGGGCAAGAACGCCGATGAGGTGGAACTGGAATACCGTGACACGGCGGGCAATGCCCGGCAACTGAAAGTTGCGCCGCTGCCCGCCCATGAGCTGAAAAAGGAGTGGGTGGTATGAAAGGGTGCCGGGTGTTGGGCACGCTACGCTTTGCCCAACCTACATCGAATCCCTGGGTAGGTTGGGCAAAGGCCGCAGGCCGTGCCCAACG
>CAZFXI010000058.1:0-17095 GCA_964522855.1 uncultured Sedimenticola sp. | reverse complement strand
TGCTGGACCAGTCGCGCATCAAGGATCTACGCACCGGCGTGGAAACCGGCAATACCCAGGCGGTGCTGGATGGTGGTCTGGATATGTTTATCGAGGCCAGCCTGAAAAGCGGCCTGTAAAATGAATTTGATGGTAACAACTGAATGAACGATACAACCCAGGAAGAAAACAAACTCATCGCCCTGCGTCGGGAGAAATTGCAAAGCAAGCGCGAGCAGGGCGTGGCTTTTCCCAATGACTTTCACCGCGAGGATCTCGCCGAGGATCTGCATCGTGAACTGGGAGACAAGAGTAAGGAGGAGCTGAAGGCGCTGGATCGCCAGGCCAAGGTGGCGGGACGCATCATGGCCAAACGCGGGCCGTTCCTGGTGATCCAGGACATGAGCGGGCAGATTCAGTTCTATGTGGATCGCAAGGGGCTGCCTGAAGACCTGCTGGCCGACATAAAGACCTGGGATATCGGCGACATCGTCGGTGCGGAAGGCCCGGTGCACAAGTCGGGCAAGGGCGATCTGTACGTGAACATGAAGCAGGCGGTGCTGCTGACCAAATCCCTGCGCCCGCTACCGGAAAAATGGCACGGCTTGCAGGACACGGAGCTGCGCTATCGACAGCGGTATCTGGATCTGATCATGAATCCGGAGTCGCGCAAGATCTTCATCCTGCGCTCACGTATGATCGACTATATCCGCCGTTTTCTGGTAGAGCGGGGTTTCCTGGAAGTGGAAACGCCCATGATGCAGGTGATTCCGGGTGGTGCCACGGCACGTCCTTTCGTCACTCATCACAATGCCCTGGACCTGCCCCTGTACTTGCGTATCGCGCCAGAGTTGTATCTGAAACGTCTGGTAGTGGGGGGCTTCGAAAAGGTTTTCGAGATCAACCGCAACTTCCGCAACGAAGGCCTGTCTACGCGGCATAATCCCGAATTCACCATGCTGGAGTTCTACGAGGCCTATGCCGATTATCATCACCTCATGGATCTCACCGAGGCCATGTTGCGGGGCATTGCGCAGGATCTGATCGGCAATACGGTGATCGAGTCCCAGGGTGAGACCTATGATTTCGGCAAGCCGTTCACACGTATGACGGTGAAAGAGTCCATCCTGCACTTCAATCCGGATCTTCCCGAAGCGGATCTGGATGATCGTGACAAGGCAGCGGCGCAAGCTGAGCGCCTGGGTGTGGTGGTAAAGCCTGGTTATGGACTCGGTAAAATTCAGATCGAGATCTTCGAAAAGACCGTCGAGCACAATCTCAAGGACCCGACCTTTATCACTGCCTACCCCACGGAGGTATCGCCTCTGGCGCGGCGCAATGATGAAGATCCCTTCGTTACCGATCGTTTCGAATTCTTCGTCGGAGGCAGGGAAATTGCCAACGGTTTCTCCGAGCTCAATGATCCGGAAGATCAGGCCGAGCGTTTCCGCCAGCAGGTGCTGGAAAAGGATGCCGGTGATGACGAGGCCATGCACTACGATGAAGACTATGTGCGTGCCTTGGAGCACGGTCTGCCACCGACGGCGGGTGAGGGTATTGGTATCGATCGTCTGGTGATGTTATTTGCCGATGTTCCCTCTATACGGGATGTGTTGCTGTTTCCGCACATGCGACCTCAGGAATAAGCCAATGTCATTACTGACCAGGATGAGCCGTCGCCTTCTGTGGTTGCTGCTTATCTTGTTGTCAGGCTGTGCTTCAAATTCTGCCCAGCGCCTTTTTGACGTTGTTCCCAAGCCGCAGCAAACCAGAGATCCTGTCATCCGCGTTTTGGACAATGGGCGCTTGCGCTTATCGCTGGAGGTATTGACGCGGGACAGGACGAAAAACAATCTCGGCGTGGATCTGACCAGCAGACGTATCCGTGGGCTGTGGCTAGAAATCGATAATCAGACCGACAGTCCCTACTGGTTGCTGCGTTCGTCCCTAGACTGGGACTACTACCCTGTCAGCGAGATTCTGTATTCACTGACAGGCGAATTGGACAATGACGAACTGCTGCGGCTGCAGCAGAAACTCCTTAGCCAGTCCTTTCGCAATCCCGTGCCTGCGCACAGTAAGGTGTCCGGCTACCTCTTTGTCAGCAGCAATCACCTTAACCGCGTGGCGCAGCTGGTGTTGCTGGGGAAAGAAGGTGCCTGGGAAGTGCCGGTGTACCTGCCGGTGCCGGAACTGCAAGGCTACAGGCTGCCGGAACAGGCGGACCTGTATGCTCCCGAAGAAATCGTATCCACGGATATGGATGGACTGCGAAAGCTGCTCAAGGAGTTGCCGTGTTGCACGACGGATGCACGGAGTGAGAAGCAGGGAGATCCTCTGAATCTGGTCCTGGTTGGCGATGCGGCTGATCTGCATTATGCGTTTGCCACCAGAAACTGGCATACGGTGGAAATGAATTATCTGCAGTCTGCCGAGAAAACTATCAACTCCTTTGTGTTCGGTGACAAATACCGGTATTCACCGGTGAGTCCGCTGTACGCTTTTGGCAGAAAGCAGGACTATGCCCTGCAGAAAGCCAGAGCCAGCATCAGTCAGCGCAATCATCTGCGCCTGTGGCTTACACCGTGGAAGGTTGCAGAAAAACCGGTGTGGATTGGACAGGTGAGCCGTGATATCGGCGTACACATGACCAGCCAGTCACCGACCTTCTTCACGCATAAAGTAGACCCGGATGTGGACGAAGACAGAAACTACCTGCTGGAAGATCTGCTGCTTACGGGGCAGGTCAGCAAACTCGGGTATGTTGGGGGGCTGGGCGCATCCTCGGTGGATCATCCGCTGTCGAATCTCACCGGAGACAGTTACTATACGGATGGCTTGCGGGTAGTGATTTTTCTGAGATCACATAAGCGACCTGCCTTTCATCGACGTGAACACAGCATCACCGTCCTCGACTGGGATCATTCACCCAGGGCCGATGAGCCGCGCCACATCGATCTTTCTCCCTGATAATGCTTTCCCAGGTCAGCCTTGTTGATCCTGTTTGTGACAGCGATTCTTGTGAGCTGTGGTGGCAAACCCTCGAATCAGGTTTTTTCATCTGATAGTGGAAGGGAAGCGGTAGTGCTGCTGCATGGGCTGGGTCGCAGTCCCCGCGCCATGGCCTATCTGCAGCACCGCCTCGAACGGACCGGATATGAAACCTTCAGTATCGGCTATCCCTCCACCCGTTTGCCGGCGGAAGAAATACTCTGGCTATTGAAAGACAAGATACATGCTTGCTGCGCGTCCAGGAAGAACGTCCATTTCGTTGGCCATTCCCTGGGGGGGAGTGATGGTGTGAGCGCTGCTCTGAGAACGCCCGGTAAGCAGTGCGGCCTCGCGGCTACTGGGGACTACCAGCCTTCGCTTCGCTCTTCATGGCTGCCAGAGCCAATATGGTTTTCGGCATTTGTCGAAACAGCGACTGTGGTGAAAGGTTTTTACGCTGTTCAGGAGGCTTCCTGGTAGTCCTTGTTTTTGTCCTCCTCCCCCTCCTCCTCGTCGTCTTCTTCCTTGGGATCAGGTGTCGGCAGAATCACCGGCTTGTCTTCAGGTGGTTTCAGAGTGGGATCGCATGGCGGTAGCTGGTAGCTGTTGCCAGCATAGAACGAGTTCGACTGCCCATTGGTCTGGTAAGGGTTGGCAGACGGTTGCGGGACGCCATACATTGGCTGGAAACGCGGCGCATATCCTGCCCCTGTGTTACCCGTTGCCGTCTCCTGTTGTTGGGCGCTGCAAGGCAAGGGCTTGCAGTCGATACCAAAAGGGCAGGCGGCGAAGGCTGGCAGGCTCATGCTCATGCCTGCCAATAAAATCATTTGTTGCATCTGGATGCGTTTTGTTTTCATGACTGGCATGGTGCATGAAGGGTTTTGTGGCTGTCAAGAATGAGGTTCACTATTATGAAAATCATTCCGGACTTCCCAGCCCATAGGGTGGCGGCTGTATGTTCAGTTTGGGGCCGTCGGCGTCTCCAAGATACAGGTCGCCGCTCTCTACAGCACTGATTTCCGCGACCACCAATGCTGCCCAGTGACCTTTGGCTGTTGGCTGAACATCGACAATCCTGCCGGCTCCCTGTGCGGATTTGCTCTGGGGTGAAAATAATTTGTCGCCGGCCCTGGGGATACCGGGACTTTCGAATTGCGCCAGAAACATGCGGCGTTTGAGTTGCCCCAGGTATTTCATGCGCGCAACCACTTCCTGCCCGGTATAGCAACCCTTGGTGAAGCTGATTCCCTGCAGTAGATCCAGATTGATCATTTGCGGGATGAACGCTTCTGCCGTTGCGTCGTAAATACCGGGGATACCGTTATGAATATTCTGCAGGCTCCACCAGTCGCTGCTTACCGGCGTAGCACTGGTGATTGCCTGTTTCCAGAATTCAGCCACCGCTTCTGTATTGCCAATGACCTGAACGCGTGCTGGCTCTCCCGGAAAACGAATCACCATTATTTCGCCAACCTGCTGAGTGCCGAAATCGGTGTCGGGCAGTTGCTCCACCAGCCCGGAAATGCAGCTTCCCCCCAGCGCGATGATGGGTTGCTCTTCGCTCACATCCTCCAGTGTCACTTTGGAGCGCAGGACAAACATGCGCAGTCGCTTTAGCACGGGTTCGATACGTTCCCGGGGAAGTTGCAGGTAAAGATCGTCGCTGCGCTGGAACACGAGCATCAGCGCCAGCATCCGTCCCTTGGGATTGCACCATGCGCCCAGCTGTGCCTGCACAGGGGTGACATCGTTGATGTCATTGGTTAGCTGTCCCTGAAGAAAATCCCGCGCATCCTCTCCCTGAACCCGGATCAAACCCAGGCTCGTCAGGGCGGTCAGCGTGCAATCAGCCTTTGTGGCTGCCTGGTCCAATGTGTATTCCTGCAAGAAAGCGTTCCAGTTCATGGCTGTGATCATGTTGGTTTCCAGTGAATAGAACAGATTGTACCCAAAGCAGTCTGGAAACAACCCCATGTTTTATCCGTCTGCACAGGTTTTACACCACGCGACAGGGCAAACAGGTATCATAAGCGCCATTGAATATCGCCACCCGCGTACCCCAGTGACAGAAGAAAAATGCAAGGTTGGCAGCCTGGTGCTGTACAAGATCCGTCCCGCCATCGTTGAATCCGTGGCAGATAAGATCGAAATACTTTTTGAAGACGGAAAAGGCAAGCGGGTGCGTGACAAGGACATTATGCTGCTGCATCCGGGCCCGGTAACAGACCTGAAGACACTGGATGTAGCCGAGGGCAATGTGGAAGAAGCCTGGGAACTGCTGCAGGGGGAGCAGGCCAGCCTCGCCGAAGTCGCCGAGCTTGTTTATGGCGAATTCACCCCGGCAAGTGCCTGGCATACCTGGCTGCTGCTCAAGGACGGTTTGTTTTTTGAAGGTTCAGTCCGCCATCTGCGTGCGCGCAAGACAGAGGCGGTGGAGACCGAGCGCGCCACACGGGCGGAAAAGGCAGCGGAGGAGCGCCAATGGTCCGAGTTTCTGCAGCGGGTGCAGCAAGGGAAGATTGAAGAAAAGGACTTCAGTCGTTTGGGTGAAGTAGAGCGAGTGGCCCTGGGAAAGACTGCAAAAAGTCGTGTACTTGGCGCCTTGAATATTTCTGAAACACCGGAAAGTGCTCACGGATTTCTGTTGCGTTGCGGGTACTGGCCAGGGCATTTCAATCCCTGGCCTCTGCGCCAGGGCGCCGAAATCGAATCTCCGGATCTGCCAGTGCCCGCGCTGGCGGAAGAAGCCCGCCGCGATCTGACGCACCTGCAGGCCTGGGCGATCGATGACGAAGGCAACACGGATCCGGATGATGCCATCAGTCTGGAAGGTGACCGAATCTGGGTGCATGTGGCCGATGTGGCTGCCCTGGTGCGTCCTGACAGCCACCTTGACCTTGCAGCACGTGCCCGCAGTGCGAACCTGTATCTGCCGGAAAGGATGGTGCAGATGCTACCGCCTGCAATCACCGATCAGTTGGGACTGGGGCTGCAGGAAGAATCTGTCGCACTCTCTTTTGGCTTCCGCCTGAACGAAGATGCGGAAGTGACAGATATCGAGATCACGCCCAGCCGGGTGAGGGTGACACGCATCAGCTATGAACAGGCGGAAGAGCGGCTCCAGGATGCGGAATTCAGTGCATTACATGCCATGACCAAAAGCTACCAGGCCGGACGGCTGGCCCGTAACGCTGCCCAGATCAATCTTCCGGAAGTCAGTGTCAGGGTGGCGGGTGACGAGGTCGTGATCAAACCACTGCCACGCCTGGAATCCCGGCAGATGGTCACCGATGCCATGCTCATGGCCGGTGAAGCTGCCGCTCGTTTTGCGGCGCAGCAGGGCATTGCCATTCCCTACGCCGTGCAGCCCGAGCCTGCCGAGATACGTCAACCGCAAAGCATGTCCGACGCCTATGCTTATCGCCGCCTGTTCAAACCCAGCAATGCGGCCCTGAGTCCGGGGCGGCATTTTGGTCTGGGTCTGGACTACTATGCCCGGGCAACCAGTCCCTTGCGGCGGTATGTGGATCTGGTGGTGCATCAGCAGTTGCGTGCAGTTGTCACCGGCAATACGCCACTGGACAAGGACAAGGTCGCCGAGAGTATCGCGCAGGCGGGAACTGCCACCGGTGTTATCAGGCGCTCCGAGCGCTTGTCCAATATGCACTGGAAACTGATCTACCTCAAGGAACAGGGCGACTGGCAGGGAGAAGCTGTGATTATGGCATTGGAAGAACGCAAAGCGGTTGTTATGATTCCTCAATTGGCGCTGGAAAGCCGTATACGTCGCAGCGATGATATGCAGCTGGACCAGCGGATCAGGTTGCAGGTACAGGAAGTGGATATCCCTGCGCAATCGGTTTATTTTCGAAAACTGTAACCCTGTCATTGGATGCTAGCTTTACGGTAATTTGATTGTTTCTAATGTATTAGATTATATAAATAATTTAACCTATTGATATTTAAACAATACAGATAGTGTATCTGTGAAATAGAAGGACAAGATTATGCCTCTGGATACAGAACTCGCCCCCCATCCGGCGCAACGGCAAAAGGCAATTTCAGATGAATTTGTTGCTTACTGCACTGCGGAATTCGAACGCCGCCAGAATTCCGGTGAGGAATTTGATGAAGCGGCCTATCGCGAAGCGATGGAAATGGCACTTACGCGCCTGCGTCAACTCGAAGAAGAGGGCTTGGCATGATCATCAACGCAGTCAAGGCAAACAATGTTCTGAAGTATGAAACGCTGGATCTGGAGGATCTGCCGGAAAAGGGCATCATTGCCATCAGTGGAGAAAACGAATCCGGCAAGAGCACCATTGGTGAGACGGTATGTTTTGCCCTGTTCGGCCGCACCTTCTCCCTGGGGCCGGACGATCTGGACAAAGTGCTGCGTTGGGGTGAACACCATTGTTCCGTCACGCTGGATTTTTCTGTGGACGGTACAGCCTATCAGCTATCGCGGTTTCTGGATCGGGATGGCAGCCATAGCGCGCGCCTGAGCAAGATGGATGATATCGAAAACCCCGTAGCCCGTGGCGTGACGGCGGTTTCGGACCGCTTGTTCGAAATCCTCGGTTATGAATTCGATGAGTTTGTCGAGTCTTTCTATCTTGCCCAGCGGGAAATCACCACACCCCACCCGCACAGCATCGCGGTGAAGACCATGGCTGGTGTTGCGCCTCTGGAATACGTGGTGGCCAGTTTCGAAGACGAGATCGCCCAGTTCGACGAAATGGCAGAGGAACTGGATGCCGAAGCCGAAGCCTTGCGCCAGGAGCTGGATGAACTGGAATTTCAGGAAGGCTATCTGATGCAGTTGGAAGATGGCAAGAATGCCCTGGAGGCAGAGATCAACGCCAATAAATCCGTGGTGGAAAATCTCGAAGCCGGTGCCGATATCTATATACAGAATCAACCTTTGATAAAACGCGCCCGTAGCAAACGCGGGCGTGCGCGTTTCTGGCGTTTTATCAGCTTCGTACTGGCACTGGTATCTGGTGGTGCCTGGTTCCTGCTGGCGCAAAAACCGGATATGGCCCAGTCGCAGCAGTTGCTGCAAATGCTGCAGCAAAACATACCTGGCTGGCAGGACGCATGGGTTCCCTATATCGGTTATGCAGGCATTGGTTTTGCCGTGTTGATGCTGCTGTTCTGGGTTCGCTCCGCCACCCATGCATCCCGGGCAAAGACGCTGGAGGAGGATTCCAGGGTCTTTGCTGATGCCATGGAGAAGGCGCGTGCGGTCACACCGTTCGATCCCGGGGCAGAAGACATGCAGGAAGAGGCGAGCACGGAAACTGCGCAGGAAGAATCCGCGGTGGAAGAGATGGATCTTTCAGCGGTCGATGAGCCCGTACGTCCAGAGGAAAGCAGCTTTGCGACCCTGTTGTCCCGGGTTGAAGATGTGGCGGCTGACACGCCTGCTGTACAAGCCTATGTAGACTCCGAGGTGCGTTGGTTACGAAAGCAGATCGACCGTAAGGAAGAAAAGTTCTGGGCCCTGGGTCAGGAAGTGGAACAGGAACTCGAACGTGTGCGCCAGGTTGCCAGGCTCACAGAAGTGACGGACAGCTTGCAGGCCAAGATTGCCGAGATTCAAAGCAATAAAGAGAAACGGGTAAAGGCTATCGAATTGCTGGAAGGGGCCTCCGGCTTTGTTTCCAGCAATTTCAACCGGGATATCCGGGATCTGGTTGCCAGAACCCTGCCGATATTCACACAGGGACGCTATGAGCATCTGCGTATCGATACCGATCTGACCGTCCGCGTGTTTTCCAGTGACAAGCGGGACTTCATGGATTTGGATGAAGTGTCCAGCGGCACCCAGCGCCAGATCATGCTGGCGCTGCGTCTGGCGCTTTCCGAGAAACTCCTCAAGCGCCGGGTCCAGGGACATCAGTTTGCATTCCTGGATGAGCCGTTTGCCTTCTTCGACGAGAATCGCACGCGTTATGCCCTCAAGGCATTGACGGGGATGAGTGACAAGCTGAGCCAGATCTGGATCGTGGCACAGGTCTATCCGGAAGGGACAGATGTGGAGTTTGCCGCCAGCCTCAAGTGCAGTCGTGATCTGGACAAGCTGACCGCCTGATACGCTGTCCAGGCACTACAAAAAGCGCATTTCCTGACTGGGAAATGCGCTTTTTTATTGTCCTGATGGCCATTCGCGATGCCTGGATCTGGTCGGTAGTGCTTAAGATTATTCCTGTTTGGTCGCTTTTCTCGGTAGGGTGCATCTTGAAGGCTCGCCAGATTCATGCTGTACAGTGAATTCGGGCGCGGCGTTGAGAGCAGCTTTCCACAGACGGTATCCTGTGTTATTTGAGAGGCTCGATAGCCAAAAGTGAGTTGAATAAGATTTCATGCGGAACCATGTTCTTCAGAAGGCGATAACGTAATGACCGTGAAACAGACTGAACGACAGCGAGAGATGTCTATCGCGGGGCGCCTGGAGCAACTCTATCATCAGGAACGTCATGTGTCCGCTATCCTGCGGCTGGTATCAGATGTCAATCAGGTATTGCTACACTCCCGTTCCCTGGAGGAACTGCTCAGGAAAAGCTGTGAGCGTATCACGCGCTACGAAGACTACTGCGTGGCGTGGATTGGGCTGACCGATGCCGCAAAGGACAGGTTGCGCGTTGCCTATCAATCCGACTGCTGTGATGCTCCCTATCTCGGAGAAGATTTTCACGTTTCCCTGGTTGCCGGTGATCCAGTTGCCGGTGGACCTGCGGGACGATGTGTGTTGGGTAACAGCGTTGTCCTGGTGGAGGATACCCAAAAGGATCCGGCATTTATCCCCTGGCGCGAGCGGGCCAGGCGATCCGGCATTCACTCAGTGTTGGGATTGCCGCTGCGAGCGGCTGCAGATGCCCAGGCTTTCGGCTGCCTGCTGATCTACATGGACAATCCTGACGGTTTTTCCGACAAAGAGGTAAATGTGTTGCGGGATGTGGCTGATTCGATCGGCCGGGCGGTTCATCTTTGCAAGGAAACCGATCTGCGGCTTCGGGCGGAACAAAGTGTCCGCGATTCCGAGCTGCGTTTCAAGCAGCTGATCGACGCCCTGCCCAATGTTGCCGTTCAGGGGTACGATCGAGAGCACCGGGTCATCTACTGGAACAAATCGAGTGAAGAACTTTACGGCTACAGTTCGGAAGAGGCCACGGGCTGCCGGATCGAGGATCTGATCATTCCTCATGCTATGCGCAAAGTGGTTGCGCAAGGCATCGATGCCTGGATGACCGGCGGGTCACCCATTCAGCCGGGGGAGCTGGAATTGCGGGGCAAGGATGACAGGAAGGTTGCTGTCTATTCCAGTCACGTCCTGCTTGACGGCGAAGGGGGACGACCGGAGATGTTTTGTGTGGATGTGGACCTGGCCGAGCAGAAACGGGTGCTGAAGCAGTTGCAGCGCCTGGCCTCCTTTGATCTGTTGACCGGGCTGCCGAATCGGGTGCTGCTGGACCAGGAGCTGCAGCATCGCATCAAGGAAGCGGATCGGTATGGCTATCGGATGGCGATTCTCTTCATTGACATCGATAATTTCAAGCTGATCAATGACACCCTGGGTCACGAACAGGGAGATGAACTGTTGCGCATGGTATCTACGCGCATGAGCTCTCGGCTGCGCGAATACGAAATGCTGGCCCGTTTTGGTGGGGATGAGTTTGTTCTGCTGCTGCCCCGAGTGGAAGAGGCGGCCGAAGTGGAGGTGGTAGCCGAGAAGGTGATCGACACCTTCACGCTGCCATTCAGTCTGGAAGAGCGGGAGATGTTCGTGACCTCGAGTATCGGGATCGCGCTGTACCCGGATGATGGCAAAGACAAGAGTGCACTGCTGAAAAATGCAGATATGGCCATGTACAGGGCCAAGGACTATGGTCGTAACTGCAGTCAGTTTTTCAAGCAGAGCATGAATGAGGAGCTCCAGTACCGGCAGGATCTCGAGAGCCGCCTTCGCCGGGCGTTGCGGGACCAGGAGTTCGAGCTTTATTATCAGCCGCAGGTTGATCTCGAGAGTGGTGACATTGTCAGTTGTGAAGCCTTGCTGCGCTGGCATTCGCCGGGGGTGGGCATGATCAGCCCCGGCGATTTTCTGCCGGTGGCGGAACGTTCAGAGTTGATCAACCGTATTGGCGAATGGGTGATCGAGGAGGCCTGCCGGCAGCGACTGGAATGGCGGAATCAGGGCATGGAACTGCGCATCGACATCAATCTTTCCGGTCGTCAATTTTTCTATTACGATGTATTCGCGGTCATCGATGCCACGCTGCAGCGGTATGGATTGATGCACGGGGATCTGGGCATAGAACTGACCGAACAAGTGTTGATCGAAGCCGAAGACAGCACGCTGGAAGGTCTGGAGCGTTTGCGTGGCAAGGGAATGAAAATATCCCTGGACGACTTCGGAACCGGTTATTCGTCACTCAGTTATCTGAAGCGGTTTCCGGTGGATATTCTCAAGATTGACCGGGAGTTTGTCGCTGGTGCGCCGGTCGACAAGAATGACCGCTCCATCACGGAAGCCGTCGTGGCAGTGGGGCATGCCCTGGGGTTGCAGGTGCTGGCCGAAGGCGTGGAAACAGAGGCGCAGGAATTGCTGATGAGGGAGATGGGATGTGACCTGGGGCAGGGCTATCTGTTCCAAAGGCCGGTGCCGGCCGCAGCGTTGTTGCTGAAGCCGGGTGGTAGGGCGCTGCGTTTCCCCGAAAAAGAATTGTCAGGACGCTGCCGTCAGTCGAAAGAGTAACAAGGACGGGCTCAGGATACTGCTTTCTGGGCAATCTTTGCCGCGCCCCATGCAGCTTGCGCGTGCATCGCTGGTAACACGGGGATGCGCAGGATCCGCTGACGCATGGCCATCCAGGTGGCGTTGCCTGCGCCGCCTCCACTGGTAAAGATGCGTCGGGGACGGGGTGCGCCGAGTTCCTGCAGCCGCCTGTATGCTGTTCTTTCCACCCGTGCAATGCCTTCCAGAATTCCCTGGAGAAAGCGCCGCCTGTCTTCGGGCACGGGTGTCAATCTGGGCTGCATTTCCGGGTCGTTGAACGGGAAGCGTTCGCCCTTGTCTGGCAGGGGATAGTAGTTCGAGCAAAGACTGCGCCGGGGATCGATCTGCTGGCTCAGATTTTCCAGTTCTTCGTCGCTGAAATATTCGCGCAATACACTGCCGCCCACGTTGGATGCACCACCAACCAGCCACTTGCCGAAGATGCGATGACTGTAGATGCCGTATTCTTGGTCGAACAGCGGTCGTTCCGACAGTACCTTGCATACCAGGGTGCTGCCCAGGGATGTGACCGCGTCACCTGTCCGCTTCGCCCCGGCGGCCAGGGCCGCTGCTGTGCTGTCCGTGGTGCCTGCAATCGCCTGGCAGGTTTGTGGCAGGCCCGTTTCGGCAGCGCTTTCAGGACTGATCCTGGCCAGAATCGTGCCGGGGGCAACGACAGTTGGCAGCAGGTCCGGGGGCAGATCCAGTTGCTCAATCCAGTCGGGCCAACACCGCTTGATAGGATCATAGCCCAATTTCAGGCAGTTGTTTTCATCGCCGAGATCGAAGCGACCACACAATCGTCCGCTGATCCATTCGCTTTGGTGCAGCGCGTGCAGACTGGCGTCAGCGGGTGGGAGACGCCGAATTAGCCACAGCAGTTTGGACAGGCTGGAAGAAGGGGGGCGTACGATGCTGTCCAGGGAGGCGACAGCACGCAGGGAACGGCTTTCCTGTATCGCCCGTCGATCGTTGTACATGAGGCCAGGGCTTAGCGCCTGACCGCTGTCATCCGACAGTAGCAGGGTGGAGGATGTGCCATCCACGGCAATGCTCAGGGTCTCGTGTTCGGGAGTTGCTTTCAGCAGCGCTTGAATGACTTTGACAGTAGCCTGCCACCAGTCTTCCGGCGTCTGTTCCACCCAGCCGGCCTGCGGTGTTATGGAAGCGGGCAGCGCGCAATCGGCCGAGGCAAGCATCCTGCCTTGTGAGTCGATGCTGACGCCACGGCAGCCCGAAGTGCCCAGATCGATGCCAATGAAGCAAGCCTGATGCCTTGGAGGCATGGTTATCGCCCGTCAGGACAGGGTGACCGGCATGGGCGCTTCCCAGTCTGCTGCGCGGTGTTCTGCTACAACGGCGGTATAGATGCCACCGCGCACGTTGAAATCGGCGGTCAGGCGCATGAAACGGGGCCGGGTGGCGGCGACCAGATCGTCCAGAATCCGGTTGGTCACCGCCTCATGGAAAGCCCCTTCATCGCGGAACGACCACACATACATTTTCAGTGCCTTGAGTTCCACACAGCGCTGATCGGGAATGTATTCCAGGTGCAGGGTTGCGAAATCGGGCTGGCCGGTCTTGGGGCACAGGCAGGTGAACTCGGGTATACGGATACGGATGGTGTAGTCACGCTCGGGTTGTGGGTTTTCGAAGGTTTCCAGTTCTTTGCTGGGCTGGCTGGGCATGGCGGTATTCTCGATAAAATCTGATGGCGGGATTATACAGGGTTTGAGCAGGGCTGTGTTTTCCGCAGCAGTCAATGAAAAAACAAGAAAAAATATATTAAACAGCATATTACAATAAATTATTAATGCTATTTATTTGACAGATAGTGCTTGTCTACACCCCCTCGAATCCTGTATCTTTGCGCCCCATGCGTCTGGAAAGAATCAAACTCGCCGGCTTCAAGTCTTTCGTCGATCCAACCACCGTGCCGTTCCCCAGTTCTCTGGTGGGTGTGGTGGGTCCCAACGGTTGTGGCAAATCCAATGTCATCGATGCCGTGCGCTGGGTCATGGGGGAAAGCTCGGCCAAGATGCTGCGTGGCGAATCCATGGCGGATGTCATCTTCAACGGTTCCAGCGCCCGCAAGCCCGTGGGTGTGGCCAGCGTCGAGCTGATTTTCGACAACAGTGACGGTGGTGCCGGGGGGCAATATGCCCAGTACAACAGCATTTCCGCGCGCCGTCAGGTCACCCGGGATGGCCAGTCCGCCTATTTCCTGAATGGCGTGCGCTGCCGCCGCCGGGATATTACCGACCTGTTTCTCGGTACGGGCTTGGGGCCGCGCAGCTACGCCATCATCGAGCAGGGCATGATCTCCCGGGTGATCGAATCCCGTCCGGAAGAACTGCGCGTCTATCTGGAGGAAGCGGCCGGGATCTCCAAGTACAAGGAGCGACGCAAGGAAACCGAAAACCGTATTCGCCATACCCGCGAGAATCTGGAACGCCTCACCGATCTGCGTGACGAGATCGAAAAACAGTTGCGCCATCTGGAACGCCAGGCGGCGACAGCCGAGAAATACAAGGCCTTCAAGGAAGAAGAACGCCAGGTGAATGCCGAATTGCTGCTGCTGAGGCTGCAAAAGATGGAACAGGATCTGCGGCAGAAGGATCGCCTCATCGCCGAGCAGAAGAACCGCTTCGAGGAAGCGCTGGCCCATCAGCGTCGCACGGAAAGCGAGATCGAGAAACAGCGCGAAGCGCATAACGATGCCAACGACGTATTCAATGAAGTGCAGGGGCGTTTTTATGCCGCAGGCGCCGATATCGCCCGTATCGAAGAGGCGATTCAGTATGCCCGCGAATCCCGCCAGCGCAACGAAGCCGAACTGAAACGGGCGCAACAGGCGCTGGAAGAAGCGCGTTCCCATCGTTCCCAGGATGAAGGGCGGCTGCAGCAGATGGCGCATAGCCTGATGCAGGACCAACCGGAACTGGAACTGATCCGCGCCCGAGCTGAAGAATATGCCGAAAAGCAGCAGTTGGCCGAACAAGCCATGCAGGACTGGCAGAACGAGTGGGATCAGTTCAACGCCACCGCCACGGAGCCGGCGCAGACCGCCCAGGTGGAACGGGCGCTGATCAATCAGCTCGAACAACAGGAACTGCAGCTCAAGCGCCGTTTGCAGAAGCTTGAAGAAGAACGCCAGAAGCTCACCGATCTGAAACTGCAGGCGGAGATTAGCGAACTCGAAGGGCGCGAACAGGAGAAGACCGCCTTGCTCGAAGAGCTGCGTGAGTCTGCCCTGGAGATACAGGAAGCCATCGCCGAAGTCCGTAGCCTGCTGGAGCAGAAACAGCAGGCCCTGGCGGATGCACGCAGTGAACTGGAAACCGCACGCGGGCGACTGGTTTCCCTGCAGACCCTGCAACAGTCCGCCATGGGCGACGACGATGACGCATTCAGCACCTGGCTGGCAGACGCCGGTCTGTCGGATGCTGCACGGGTGCTGGAACAATTACAGGTCGAACCCCAATGGCAGCAGGCCGTAGAAGCGGTCCTGGGCAACCACCTGCAGGGCTTGCTGGTCAGCAACATCGAAGCCTTTGCCCCGAAGCTGGGGGGCATGGACTCCGGCCATCTGCATCTGTTCGAAAGCGGTAGTGGCGATGCAGGTCAGGAACCCGGTAGCCTGGCGGCTGTGGTGCGGGGTCCGGATGCGTTGCGTCGACTTTTGAGCAAGGTGCGCACGGCGGCAAGCATGGATGAAGCCATGGCCTTGCGCCATACCCTCGCTGCGGGAGAAATGGTGGTGACACCGGAAGGCCTGTGTCTGGGCGATGGCTGGCTGCAATTGGAAAAAGGCGATGCCAGTGCCGGTATGCTGGCCAGAGAGCAGGAAATCCGTGAGCTATCCTCTCGGGTGGACGAACTGGAGCCGCTGGTCGAATCCCTGAATCAGGAACTGGCCGAAGGACGCAAGACCTTGGCTGAACAGGAGCAGCGACGGGCGGAACAGCAGCGCAGCTTCGAACAGATGAACACGGAAGTCGCGGCCATCCAGGCGCAGCTCAGCGGCAAGCGCGCCCGTGCCGATCATATCCGCCAGCGGGTTGAGGCGCTCGCCCAGGACATGGAAGAAATCCGCACCCAGCTGGAACAGGACAAACAGGGCATGGAAGAAGCCCGCTTGCGTCTGCATAGGGCGCTGGAGCAGATGGAAGTGTTTGGCGTGCAGCGTGAACAGCTGACCGCCCGCCGTGAGCGTCTGCAGAAAGAGCTGGCCGATGCCCGGGAAGCGGCCAGGCAGGCACGCAGTGAATCGCACCAGATCGCACTGCGTGTGGAATCCATGCGCACCTCCGAACAGTCTCTGCGTGATGGTATCGAGCGCAGCCAGCAACAACTGGCCCAGTATGAAGAGCGCTGCCAGATACTACAGGAACAACTGGAGCAGGGTGGCGAACCCCTCAAGGAACAACAGACACAGCTGGAAGGACTGCTGCAGAAGCGTGTGAAGGTCGAGACGGAACTCAAACAGGCGCGCAAGCACCTGGAAAGCATCGATCATCATCTGCGCGAGCTGGACAAGGAACGCCATCAGGCAGAAGAGCAGGTGCGTGAACAGCAGGAACAGCTCAACCAGGTCAATCTTTCCCGTCAGGAAGTGGTGGTGCGCATCAGCACCCTGGAAGAACAGTTGCAACAAACCGGCATGCAGCGTAAGGAGTTGGAGCAGCATCTCGATCCTGAAGCCGATGTGGCGGTCTGGAAAGAACGCTCGGAACTGCTGGCGCGACGCATCCAGCGCCTGGGTCCCATCAACCTGGCCGCCATCGATGAATTCAAGGAGCAGAAGGAGCGCATGGAATACATCGACGCCCAGCATGCCGATGTGACCAGCTCACTGGAAACCCTGGAAGAAGCCATCCGCAAGATCGACAAGGAAACCCGTACCCGCTTCAAGGAAACCTTCGACAAGGTCAACGGCGGACTCAAACAGATGTTCCCCAAACTCTTTGGTGGCGGTCACGCCTATCTCGAATTGGTGGGGGAAGACCCTCTGGATGCCGGTATCGCCATCATGGCGCGCCCCCCCGGCAAGCGCAATTCCAGCATCCATCTGCTGTCCGGTGGCGAAAAAGCCCTCTCCGCGGTGGCGCTGGTGTTCTCCATCTTCCAGCTCAATCCCGCACCTTTCTGCATGCTCGACGAGGTGGATGCTCCCCTGGATGATGCCAACGTGGGGCGTTTCTGCGAGCTGGTCAAGGAAATGTCCGACACCGTGCAATTCATCTTCATTACCCACAACAAGGTCACCATGGCGATATCCAATCAACTGCTGGGTGTGACCATGAGTGAGCCGGGGGTTTCCCGGCTGGTGTCCGTGGA
>CAZFXI010000057.1:0-17169 GCA_964522855.1 uncultured Sedimenticola sp. | reverse complement strand
ACCAGCCCGTTCTCACCGAAGGCCCTCACCACAGACGCCAGACGCGCCAAGGTTTGATCGTCTGAATGTTCGGGGATATAACGGTTCGCACCGATACCCGCCGCTCTGGCGGTGAGCAGCCATGCCCGCTGGCGAAAGCCGAAACGCCGCTCCTCGATCATCGCCAGAGGCTGTGGCGTGGCGATGTGATAAGCGCGCAGGCTGAGCGCATTTTCCCAGGATCTCGATGCCCGACTGCGGGTAAACATGCGTCGCAGGGCATGCAGACGATTCTTCAGGTTGTAGCGTTTGATCACCACTTCACGCCCACCGATCCGGCTGATCCAGACCGTCTGGGAATTACCGGGCTTGAGAACCTGCTCCTCCACCCCTGGGGCGAGCGCGGTCTCTTGCATCCACTTCTCCAGCACCGACCTGGAAAAATCACGCCGTTGGCAGATACGTAGATCCCTGCTTTTCCACACCACAAATTCACTGCAGTTGCGAAAACCCTTGCGACTGATACGCCGCGCCCGACGATGACGAAACGCATTGGCAGACTTGCTCACCTGTCGAAGCAACTGCGCTGAACCTTCCCAACCCCGTTGATCGAGATAAGCATCCAGCAGTTGTGGTGCATCAAGCAACACCCGCCGGGGCAGATGGCCGAACAATACGCCCAGATTGGCCACGGATACGCGTTTGGAAAGGGCGTTTGCGCCAACGATAAAATCACCACCATCGATGGCATAGAGCCGCCCCTGCGCATCGAGAATGAAATTGTTGAGATGAAAATCCCGCTGCCACAGCCCGGCCTCATGCTGCTTCGCCACCAGTCGCAGCAAGTCTTCCAGCAACTCGATGCGCTGCCTGCCCTCGGATTCTGTCCAGCTCTGGCGAAAAGAGCGTGCCTTGGCAATGAAGTCAAAGAGGAGCACGGGATAGCCCTTGTCCTTCACGCTGGATGTGAGGCGCAATGTGGGTGTGACGATGCCGGCGGCCATCATGGCTTTCACGCCCAGCGCATCTTCCCGCGCCTCTCGCTGCCCGTCCTCGCCAAGGAACAACTTCACCAGCACCGGCTTGTCGCCCTGTCTGGCCCGGCAGACCAGGCGCCGCCCCGGCAGGATACGCAGGATGTCCTCACAAAGCAGCTCGATGTTGTCAACGAGATGCAGGGAAAACGGCAGCGCTATCTCCCGGCGATGCTCCCAATCCTGCACCATGGTTTATTGCGGCCGTGGCTTGTAGCCACTCAAGCCCAGTTTGCTCAGGATATAGCGCAGGGGCTTTTGCCGCAGGCGCCAGTTCAAGCGCCGGGAGACTTCCCAGGAAGGAATCGCCCGTCCCGGCAGCAGTTCCAGATGCTGCAGGTGTGCTGGATAACCCAGACTGGCGTTGTAATCGCTGAAGGTTTCCTCCAGCCAGGCCAGATCCTCCTCGTGTATGCTTCCCGTGATCTGCGCAGCAACAGCCGGGTCCAGGACAGATTGCAGGCCTTGCTTGTCCGAACCCATGAAACGGGCATTACCGTGACGGGCGTCGGCGATCTGCTGCACCGGCTTCGGCCAGTCGAGCATGGCCTGCTGCCAAGGCAGGTCAAGCCGTTCACACAACGCTCTCAGGCTGTCCTGCGGACGAGCCAGCAACTCCTCAAAACGAAACAGCGGGATATTTCGCGCCCCGGCATCCTGCCAGGAATGCAGGAACCGGCGCAAACGCAGGCGCAGGGGTGGGTCTTCGGCGGTAACACCGTTGCGGCCATAGGGCTTGTTCATCAGTGACATCCATACCGCCCGCACATCGCGCACTACCAGCAAGGGCTTTACCTGATAGCCGGCATCTTCCAGTACGGCAATTTGTTCAGCGAGGGTAAAACAACTGATGGTGGTCTTGTACCAGATAAACGGCGTCTGGATATCCGCCGGAGGAAGCGGTACCAGGTCTGTATCGCCGTCCAGGGTGCCGTTCATATCCGGTCGCTGCAGAAAGCACCAGGACAGCAATGTGGAGCCACTGCTTTGCAGACCCGTTGCCAGAATCACCGTCTGGGTACTAGAATGGTCCAATTCAACTCGCCGCTTTGTCTGTTCATCGAGCGATTATAACAGCACCCCCGAGCCCAGGAACCCGTGTCTTTCAGCAAACAGTTCAAACAGGCGCTACGCCAGAAATTATCCTATCTCCGCCGCGATCGGCCCGCCATGCTGGGATTTCTATTTCATGCCCTCTTCGAAGATGCACAAGAAATTGCCAGGGGACATGTGGACGCCCAACAGGGCATCACGGTGGTGCATATGCAGCAGTTCATCGAGCATTTTTTACGGGCCGGATACCGATTCATCAGCCCGGAGCAGAATCCGGACTTCCTCAACAGCAGCGAAAAGGGTGTCTGCATCACATTTGACGATGGTTACTTCAACAATCTGCGCATGCTGCCGCTACTGGAGCAGTATGATATTCCGGCCACGTTTTATATCACCACCGGAAACATTGAAATGCAGCAGTGCTTCTGGTGGGATGTGGTTTACCGTGAACGCCACCGAAGGGGCACGGAAAAACCTTTGATCTCCCGGGAACAGAAAATGCTCAAGCATAAGCCGCACCAGGAAATTATCGCCTATCTGCAACAGGAGTTCGGCGAACACTGCCTGCGGCCCTGGTCAGATACGGATCGCCTCATGAGTATCGAGGAGTTGCAGGGCTTTGCCCAACATCCGCTGGTACATATCGGCAACCATACCCGTGATCACTACCTGCTGGATCGCTATGACCATGTAGATATCGAAGAGCAGATCAACAGGGCACAACAGGATCTTGAGAACTGGTTGGGCAAGGCGCCGCACGGCATCGCCTATCCCAATGGCAACTACTCTGACGCGGCCCTGGCCGCCGCCAGAAATGCAGGGCTGACCTATGGGCTGAGCCTCGACAAACATAAAACCCGCCTGCCGTTGAAAAATGATGCATCGCGCTTCACCCTGGGGCGTTTCACCCTCTGGGGGCGTGACGACATCGATGCGCAATGTGAAATAAGCCGCTCGGATATAGCATTATGAACCTGAAAAAATGGCTGCGAAAAAAACGCCGCCAACTCAAGCTGGCCCAGCTGACCAAACAGGGAAAGGCCTGTTCACCAAAAAAATGGGTGTTCGTCGTTGGCTGTTACAACTCGGGAACCACCCTGTTGCATGATGTCATCGCCAGCCACCCTGCCGTAGCGCATCTGCCCAGAGAAGGGCAGTATTGTACCGACCAGCTACTGATTCCCAGCGAAGTCGGGCTCACCCGCGTATGGGCATTGCAACCGGAGACCTTCATTCCTTCCCCACAGAATGAACCCGATGCCGAGAAGATCAAGCGCCAGTGGTGCGCTTACATGTCCAACCCCCTGTTACCGGTTTTTCTCGAAAAATCCATTCCCAACGCGGCACGTATCATGTGGCTGAACAAACACTTTCCCAATGCGCATTTTATCGCCCTGATTCGTAACGGCTACGCGGTTGCCGAGGGCATATACCGCAAGGCGGGGCAATCCGTTGAAGTGGCGGCAAAGCAATGGCAGCAATCCAATCGCATCATGCTGAACCAGCTCGAAAAGGTCGAAAACAAGCTGTTGCTGCGCTACGAAGATCTCACCTCGCAGCCCGTCGAAAACCTGGGCAAGGTCATGAGCTTTCTTGATCTGGATATATCGAAACTCAAGACCGATGGAAAATGGACGGTGCATGGTGATACGTCCAATATTCGCAACATGAACGCACGCTCTCTCGCCAGATTGTCGAATGAGGACAAGACCTTCATCTATCAGGAAGCAGGGGAATTGCTGGACTCCTTTCACTACAGCCCCGATTGATGAGCAACAGGGAAAACCTGCCTGTCTATCTCGGGGCTGCGCTGGTCAGTCTGCTGCTGTCAGTATGGCAGATCATCGGGGTTGCACAGATCAACCACGATGCCGTCTACTACCTTCAGGCCATACAAGGTGACGCGGACAGCATCCGGCAAATAGGCAACTGGCTTCTCTATTCGAAGCTGATCCAGGCCATCCACCTCATTGTTGGCCTGGAGCCGGAACACGCCGCCTGGCTGCTGAACATCCTGCTGGATACGCTGCTCGTACTGGCATTCATACGGCTGATCAACGTGCTGGGCGGAAACCGCCGCACCTTGATCTGGGCGGCCGTGCTGGTGCTTTCCCTGCCTTATCTGAATGACAACCGGGCGGAAATCATCCGCGATCACGGCTACTGGGCTTTCAGCCTGGTGGCCATGATTTTCTTCCTGCGCTTGTTCAGGAATTTTTCCTGGCGCAGCCTGCTGGCCTGGAACCTGGCCATGCTGGTTGCCACCCTGTTCCGGGTGGAAGGCGCCGTGTTCATTGTCTTCATGCCCTTCGCTCTGCTGTTGAACACGAATCTTCCCTGGCAGCAGCGCATCAGGCATACCGGTCTGGCCTTGTTGCCGGTCATCGTCATCACAGGGATGATTGCCCTGGCCATTATGTTCTCCAGCGGTTTCCAGAATCGTCTGGTTGATGCCCTCGCCAAGAGCGGCAACATGCTGTCCGTGTTTACCGAAATCGTCCCCGGGAAAGCCCACCTGTTGACACGCGGGGTTATTCCCCAGTTTTCACAATCCACGGCGGAAGCAACCATTTATCTCGGGGTCATCTACAGCATTCTCAAAGACCTGGTCAGCAGCCTGTCCTGGTTGTATTTCGGCATCCTGGTGTTGCGCCGCTGGTTTCCGGCACCCGGGCTGCCGCAGCATGCTCGCCGGGTCATCGGTTTTTACGCCGCAATCAGCTTTCTGATCCTGTTCCTGCATGGCGCCCAGCATTTCATCATGGTCTCCCGCTACACCGTGAGTCTGGCGCTGATGCTGCTGGTGATCGTGGTTTTCAGCCTGGATGAGCTGCAGCGCAGGATGGCAAGAGAACCCGCCCTCAAGCCGCTGATGGCCGTTGTCGGCATCTGTATCGCACTGCTGTTTGCAGACAGCCTCATCAACTCATCGAAACCCAAGGTCTATATTCTGGATGCGGCACGGTGGGCACAGAAAAACCTGCCGGATCAGGCCCGGGTGCTGACCGACTATCATCCCGAACGGGTGGGGTATTACAGCAACAGGCATAACAGCAGGCACTATGACTTTCAGCGCTACCGGCCTGCAAGCACATCCATCGAAGATTTTGACTATGCTTTTGTCCGCACACGCGAGGGCAGAGCCAACAGCAAGCTGCAGCAGTTGCTGTACAAAAAACAGTTGAAGCCCGTGAAGAAGCTCTCGACAGACCAGCAAGGGGTGATCATCTACAAGCTGCGTTGATGGCTTCCCTGCAACGGATCAGATAACCGGAGCGTTACGGTTTTTTTGACCGCCACCAACCTTTGATTCTCTGCACGACGCCGCCTAGCGTTTTTTTCTCGATACTTTTTTCTTTACTGCTTTTTTCTTCGCGATCTTCTTTTTTAACGGCGTTTTCCTGACAATTTTCTTCTTGGTGGCTTTCTTTGCGAGCTTTTTGCTGGACGGTTTTTTTTTCGCTACTGGCGCCTTCCTGGTGGCCTTTTTTGCGATCTTCTTTTTCGCTGCTTTTTTGGCCGTCGTCTTTTTTGCCACCTTTTTACTGGCTGCAGCCTTTTTTGCGGCGACTTTTTTGGTCACCTTCTTTTTGCTGGCCACCTTTTTGACCGGTGCTTTCTTTACCACCTTCTTGGCTGTTTTTTTCGCAAGCTTCTTCTTGCTCGCCACCTTTTTTACAGATGCTTTCTTGACCACCTTCTTCTTGCTGGGCCTTTTGGCAGCCGGCGCAGTTTTCTTGATCGCAGCAGACTTCCCGGTTGTTGCCGCAGCCGATTTCTTCACCGGCGCCTTCTTTTTCGCCACCGGCTTTTTCTTCGCGGTCGTCTTCTTGCTGGCCTGGGCCTTTTCCCTGGCTTTCCTGGCGACTGATTTCTTGGTGACTACCCTTTTTGCCGCGGCGGTTTTCTTTACTGCAGGCTTGTTCGCGGTCTCCAGTTTTTCATTTGCAGGTGATTCTTCAGGCAAGCTTTCCACTGGCGCAGGCGCGGTGCTGTCGATGGCCGCCTGCACCTCTTCCCACAACTGATCTTCCGTGCCGTTGGCATCCACATTTTGCAATTTGCCCAGTTGGCTGAAGAAATCCAGCACCGGCTGCACAGCCACGTCGTATTCACGCAACTGATTGGCTATATTCTCCTCATAACCCCGGGGACGACGACTGACGCGGGAACCACACAGATCACAGATGCCCTCCACCATGGGTGGATTGACATACAGGTTGTAATGAGTGCCACAGGCATCACAATCGATACGACCGACCCGCCGCTCCATGAGTTCGTCGCGGTCGATGTCGATCATCATCACCAGATCCAGGGGTCGCCGGATCTGATTCATGGCCGTTTCGATATATTCGGCCTGGGCCGCATCCTTGGGATAACCAACCAGGACGAATCCCTGGGCAAGTTCTTCCTTGCCGAGCACACGTTTCAGCACCGTGTTGCAGACATCGTCGGATACCCGCCCGGAACTGATGGATTCCTTGGCTAGCCGCCCCAACTCATCATCCTGTTGTGCCATGGCGGACAGCTCTTCAGCCACTTCTTCGACGCTCACCACAGGAAAGCCGTATTTCTCGGCTATTTTCCGGGAGATAACCGATTTTCCCGATCCTGGCGGCCCCAGTAAAATAATCCTCATGCCTTGTTTGTCCTTGTTGTTGAACGCGAATCCGCTCACCTTGGATTCAGGTCATATTCCACACATTGACCAGATATATCCCGCCCTGCATTTTTCCTTTATAATTGGCTGGATTACCCGGACTACCGAAAAAATTGCTACATAGCTAAGCGCAATTCCCCCGCAATGTCAACCGGGGATTACTCAAAGCTACTGATTTTCAGTACATTTTTGCGACATTGAGCAGTTTTCAGCAGGCACAGACAAACCATGGCGACAATCTCCGACTACGGCAAGAGCGAAGAATGGATCATCAAGACAACCCTCAGGGAACGCTATGGGGAGGACGTGCCCTTCCAGTATGCCGACGCTGAGATCCGCCTGGCACCCGCTGACAAGGAGCTGAGCAACTGCCCGGTGGTGTACTGGGAAAAGGAAGATTGCAACTTCGTGATTTTCAAGACCGGCGACCGCCGCTACCGCTGCCAGTTCTTCTATCGTGGTTACCAGCAATACGGCACCGGAGTCCACGAATACGATGATTTGAGCGAATGCATGGTTTCCCTGCTGCAGACCCAGGCAGACCACGACGCCAAGGAGCGCGGCGAAATCTGAGCCGCCCTCTCACCAGAATTTAACCAAAATCCTTAATAATATGAGGGAGTTATCATGACAGCAAAGAATGCTTTCTACGCACAATCCGGTGGTGTGACCGCCGTTATCAACGCTTCCGCCTGCGGCGTGATCGAGACCGCCCGCAAGCACAGCGACAAGATCGCCAACGTCTATGCCGGTCGCAATGGCATCATCGGCGCCCTGACAGAAGACCTGATCGATACCAACCAGGAATCTGCTGAAGACATCGCCGAGTTGAAGAATACTCCCTCCGGCGCCTTTGGTTCCTGCCGCTACAAGCTCAAGAGCCTGGAAGACAACAAGCGCGAGTACGAGCGCCTCATCGAGGTATTCAAGGCCCACAACATCGGCTATTTCTTCTACAACGGCGGCGGTGATTCTGCCGATACCTGCTTCAAGGTGTCCCAGCTGTCCGAAAAGATGGGCTTCCCGGTACAGGCCATCCATGTGCCAAAGACCGTGGACAACGACCTGCCCATCACCGACAACTGCCCCGGTTTCGGCTCCGTAGCCAAGTACATCGCCGTATCCAGCCTGGAAGCGAGCTACGACGTGCGCTCCATGGCTAAAACTTCCACCAAGGTATTCGTCATCGAGGTCATGGGCCGCCATGCCGGATGGATCGCCGCCGCCGGTGGCTTGATCGAGGACTACGGCATTCCCGTCGTGGTGCTGTTCCCGGAAGTGGAATTCGACCAGGCAAAATTCCTCGCCGCCGTGGATGCCAAGGTCAAGAAATTCGGCTATGTCACCGTAGTGGTTTCCGAAGGCTGTCACTGGCCGGATGGCAAGTTTCTCGCCGAGCAGGGCACCCGTGACGACTTCGGTCACGCCCAGCTCGGCGGCGCCGCCCCGGTGGTGGCCAACATCATCAAGGACGCCCTCGGCTACAAGTTCCACTGGGCGGTAGCCGATTACCTGCAGCGTGCCGCACGTCACCTGGCCTCCAAGTCCGATGTCGAGCAGGCCTATGCCTTGGGTGAGGCTGCCGTGAACATGGTCCTGGAAGGTCACAACTCCATCATGCCCACGGTGGTGCGCGAATCGTCTTCTCCCTACAAGTGGAGCATCGGCATGGCGCCCCTGTCCGATGTGGCCAACGTGGAAAAGATGATGCCCATGGAATTCATCACCGACGACGGCTTTGGCATCACCGACGGCTGCAAGGAATACCTGTATCCCCTGATTCAGGGCGAAGCCTATCCCGAGTATGACGATAACGGCATGCCCCGTTACGTCACCATGAAAGGCATCGCGGTTCCGCGCAAGCTGGCCGACTTCGAAGTCTGATATGTCACCCGCCCTTCGGGGCGGGTTATGACCATGAATCTGGACAGAGCCCGGGAACTGATCGAAGTGCAGCTGCAATTTGCCAGCGGCTACAACCGCAATTCCGTGCGCATGATACTGGCCGAAGTGCAGAAACTGCACGGTCAGGGCGCGGTGGATCAGCTCATCCGGGAACTGGATCTGGAACCAAGATATGACCTGAAGCCGGGAACCGACTTTTCCGGACTCAGATAAAAAAACAACCCGAAATACATTAGGAGCACAACATGTCTGTACTGGTAGGCCGCGAGGCACCCGACTTTACCGCACCGGCGGTACTGGGCGATGGCAGCATCGTCGACGATTTCAACCTGAAGACCCACACCAAGGACAAGTACGCGGTGATCTTTTTCTATCCGCTGGATTTCACCTTCGTCTGCCCGTCCGAGCTGATCGCCTTCGATCACCGCCTGGACGAGTTCACCAAGCGCAACGTGGAAGTGATCGGCGTGTCCATCGACTCCCACTTCACCCACAACGCCTGGCGCAACACCCCCGTCAACGACGGCGGCATCGGCCCCGTGCGCTACCCCCTGATCGCTGACCTGACCCACGGCATCTGCAAGGCTTATGACGTGGAAACTCCCGACGGCGCGGTGGCCTTCCGCGGCTCCTTCCTCATCGACAAGGAAGGGGTAGTGCGTCATCAGGTGGTCAACGACCTGCCCCTGGGCCGCAACATCGACGAGATGATTCGCATGGTCGATGCCCTGCAATTCCACGAAACCCATGGCGAAGTCTGCCCGGCGGGCTGGAAAGAAGGTGACGAAGGCATGAAAGATACGCCGGATGGCGTGGCCAACTACCTGTCCAAGCACGCGGAAGAGCTGTGATACGGCTTTGAATCCGTGCCAAGCCGGCCTGCGGGCCGGCTTTTTGCTTTCTGTTTCAAAACCCCCCAAAATACCGTAGGTCGGGCAAAACGCAGTGTGCCCGACAGTCTGTTCGTTGGGCACGTCGCCATGCTCCTTTACCCAACCTACAAAGCTGAAAAACACCCAAAATAACTGGAGTGAGACCCAATGAACCTCGATCGCGTAACCCGGGGCAACAATGTTCCCGACGAAATCAACGTCATCATCGAAATCCCGGCCAATGCCGAGCCCGTCAAATACGAGGTGGACAAGGCATCCGGCGCCATGTTCGTAGACCGCATCCTGCGCACCGCCATGCGCTACCCGGTGAACTACGGCTACATCCCCCACACCCTGTCCGACGACGGCGACCCCTGCGACGTACTGGTGCCCACGGCCTTTCCCCTGATCCCCGGTTCCGTGATCCGCTGCCGCCCTGTAGCGGTGCTCATCATGACCGATGAATCCGGCGACGACGCGAAAGTGGTCGCCGTGCCTGCCGACGACATCACCGACCGCTGGTCCCACGTAAAAGACATGGACGACATGCCCAAGGAACTCATGGAGCGCATGGCGCACTTCTTCGAGCACTACAAGGACCTGGATGAAGGCAAATGGGTAAGAGTTCAGGGCTGGGAAAACGCCGAGGCCGCACGCAAGGAAATTACCAGCTCCGTTGCCATGTATGAAAAAGCCCCGGAAAAACCCCACTTCTGATGAAGATCTGCATACTATCCGACAGCCACGACCATATCCCCCTGCTCGAAGCCGCGGTAAAAGACGCCAAGGCCTTGGGAGCCGAAGCCGTGGTCCATTGCGGTGACGTGGTCGCCCCCAGCACCCTGGGCTGTCTGGAGCAGTTCGGTCTGCCGGTGCATGTCATCCACGGCAACAACAGCGGCGATCTGTACGCCCTGACCCGCCTCAGCCACAAGCCCGGGGGCGTGCTGCGCTATCATGGCATGGATGCAGGCATCGAACTGGGCGGACGGCGCATCTTCCTGGTGCACTATCCCCACTACGCCCGCGCCATGGCCGCTACCGGCGATTGGGATCTGGTGTGCTGTGGCCACAGCCACAAGGTAGATATCGAATGGCTGCCCCATGTCGGAGGCGGCAAGGCGGCACTGGTCAACCCCGGCACCATCGGTGGCGTGGGTAGATCCAAAGCCACCTGGGTCATGGGCGATCTGGATGCCATGACCTTCGACGTCCACGAAGTCTCCAAATCCATCGAATTCGATCAGGCAAAAGAAGCATGAGTAAACTCACCCATTTCGACGAACAGGGACAGGCCCACATGGTGGACGTTGGCGCCAAGGATTACACCCACAGGGTCGCCGTTACCAGCGGCCATATCTCCATGGAGCCAGCCACCCTCAAGCTCATCATCGAAGGCGGCCACAAGAAAGGCGACGTGCTGGGTATCGCCCGGGTGGCCGGCATCATGGCCGCCAAGAAGACCCCGGATCTGGTGCCCCTGTGTCACCCTCTGGCCTTGACCCGCATCGCCATCGATTTCGACATCGATGAGAACCAAAACCGCATCCACTGCCGAGCCCAGGTGGAAACCCGCGGCCAGACCGGGGTCGAAATGGAAGCCCTGTGCGCCACCCAGGTGGCCCTGCTCACTATCTACGACATGTGCAAGGCGGTGGATCGCGGCATGATCATCGGCGAGGTGCAGCTGGAAGAAAAATCCGGTGGCAAATCCGGTCACTGGAAGCGCGGCAATGCAGACTGACAACTATTTCCGTCAGGCGAGCTTCCTCACCAGCGCCGCCAAATTCACTCAATGCCCACCCGATGAAGGTTACGAAATAGCCTTTGCCGGGCGTTCCAACGCAGGTAAATCTTCAGCCATCAACGTCATCTGCGACCATCGTGGACTGGCGAAGACCAGCAAGACCCCCGGCCGTACTCAGTTGCTGAATTTTTTTGAACTGGACGAAGAGCGCCGCCTGGTGGATCTGCCCGGCTACGGCTACGCCAGGGTTTCGGTCAGCATCAAGAAAGACTGGCAGGGCAATCTGGCCACCTATCTGGAAAAACGCCAGTGTCTGAAGGGGCTGATCCTGATGATGGACTCCCGTCATCCCCTCAAGGACTTCGATGTGCAGATGCTGGAATGGGCGGTGCATATCGAGCTACCCGTGCATGTACTGCTCACCAAGGCGGACAAGCTCAAGAAAGGCCCCGCCTCGGCCAGCTATCACAAGGTCAAATCAGCTTTGCAGGAAATGAATGGCGAGCTTTCTGTACAGTTGTTCTCCTCGCTGAAAAAGACCGGCGTCGCGGAAGCTCACCACAAGCTCAATCAATGGCTAAACAGAGCGGAAACCTCACAATAAGCTTATATTAAAGCTAGGCTAAGTTACCTCCTGTACATATAGAAAAACCCCGAAGCCAGAGGGGGGGCAAGCTTCGGGGTTTGGTGCCGGTTTGACCGGCGGGCCGTCAAGGGAGGGAGACGACCCAACGTTTCTAACGTCTGTTAATTAAGACCGGGTTGCCTGAAAAAAGTTTCCACTGTGTCGAATGATTCACATCCAATGGGCAAAATATTTTTTTTCTATTCCAGTTTGGATTTGCAGAAAGGAATCTAACATATTGTTATTTATATATATAAATTCTTTTTTCGCTGTTCGGCGGCCATTCCCATCCAGGATTTATGGTATTCACTCAGGACGAGCAGGACACGGAGATTTTTTTCGACCAGTCCGGCGGCAAGGCTGCATAGTGCTCATGTTCGGGTTGTTCATCAAAGGGATAACTCAGCAACTGCAGCAACCGATCGATTTCTGAAAAATCCTTCACCAATGCCTTTTCGATGGCGGTTTGGGCCAGATAATTCCTGAGCACATATTTGGGGTTGACGCGGCGCATGGCCATGGCACGCTTTTCGTCCTGGCTGTTTTCCTGTCCCAGCCGCCGTGTATAATCCTTTGCCCAGGCATAAAACGCCTCCCGATCCACAAATTCATCGGCTGCCACACAGGACGTTGCCTTCTCTTCTCCCCTGTATTCGGCCAAAGCCCGGAAAAAACGGGTGTAATCCACCTGATTGACCTGCATTTTCTGCAACAGATCCGTCACCAAGGCGTGATCCTCCTGTCGTTTTTCCATCAGCCCCAGCTTGGCGCGCATGCCATCGGCATAGGCCTGGACCAGAATCGGCTCGTAAGTATCCAGGGCTTCCTGGGCCAGTTCCACCGCTGTTTCGGGCTCTTCGTCAAACACGGGCAACATGGCCTGTGCCAGGCAGGTCAGGTTCCATTGACCGATGGAAGGCTGTTTGGAAAAGGCATAGCGCCCTTCGTGATCTGAATGGTTGCAGATGTACTCCGGGTCATAGCTGTCCAAAAATCCGTAGGGGCCATAGTCCAGGGTCAGCCCCAACAGGGACATATTGTCCGTGTTCATTACCCCATGGGCAAAGCCTACCAACTGCCATTGGGCGATCAGTTGGGCCGTACTTTTCACCACTTCGGAAAACATGGCCAGATGCGGGCGAACATCCTCACGCAAGTGTGCAAAGTGGTGCACCAATAGATGATCAGCAAGCTGCTGCAGCCGATCATGCTGATTGCGGTAATAAAATACTTCGAAAGATCCGAAGCGAATGTGGCTGGGCGCCATGCGCACCAGCACGGCGGCGGTCTCGATCTGCTCCCGGTAGACCTCTTCATCGCTGCCGGTGATGCACAAGGCCCTGGTGGTGGGGATGCCCAGCCCATGCATGGCTTCGGAACATAGGTATTCGCGGATGCTGGAGCGCAACACTGCCCGCCCATCACCGCTTCTCGAATAGGGCGTGATACCGGCACCTTTGAGCTGCAATTCCCACAGCTTACCCTTTTCATCCCGGATATCCCCCAGCAGCAAGGCCCTTCCATCACCCAGCTGCGGCACGAAATGGCCGAATTGGTGACCGGCGTAGAGCATGGCCAGAGGATCGGCTCCCGGCGGCAGGCGGCTGCCTGACAGGATTTCCACCATCGATTGTCGGGCAAGGGTGTTTTCGTCCTGGCCGAATTTCGCCGCCAGCGCCGTATTCAGGCTCACCAGATAGGGATCGGATAGCGGCTCAGGCCTGACCCGGCTGTAGAAATCCTTCCCCAGAGAGGCAAAGCGGCTTTCAGGTTCGATCCGAATACTCATGATCCCATGCTGAAGGGCAGGCAATGGAAGCGCAACCCCGCCAGATTCACGGAAATGTTTTGTCATAGCCTATCTCTATCGACTTTACGAGTAATAACCTTTTTACCAATTGATAGCTTGTAGCGATAATGTATACACATTGATTAGCTATTAACTAAATAAACTCTGATCAAGTCGTCATCCCCATTATGATTGGAATCACGTATTTCTGGACTATACTAAAAACAAGAGTGAGGAAAAAATTCATAGCGAATAACAATAATAATTTTAATTGGAGGTAGAAAATGAAAATAAGATTAGATTTAACTTCATTGTTTGTCGGCAGTCTGTTGCTTCTGGATGTCGCTTCTGCGGCAGATATATCGGAGCCAATCAACGCAGCCAATGAGCACCCCGGAATCTGGAATGAAACCACGTCAACTTGCAGCTGCTATCCACAGTCAATGAGGCCTGACACACGAAAAAGTAGAGAAGCCTGTGCTTTGCCGGATGCCTGCTACGAAGAGCAGACATCTACAAGCGAAGGCGCCCTTGCCCCCCCGATAAGCACTTCTGAGGCATTTGTAATTAACGGTGGAGGAACCCAATGGTATGAAGGGTTTATTGCGCTGCACAATGTCGATAATGATACAGGCATCCGCTTTTATGCTGGTGACGCTACGCCAAAGCATCACATATTCAACAATAATGCCGCAGGTGACCTGTTACGAATCAGCCCGATATTTGCAAGCGGGGGAATCAGCATAGAGCAAGGAGGGAATGTTGGCATCAACACGGGGAATGGCGCTCCACAGGCAACCCTGGATATCAATGGCATCATGAAGCTGAAAGCGCACTCTGCAGCGCCCAACTTTCCGCCATGCGGGTCTATGATCGCAGTTGACGGGCTGATAGCATTGACCTCCAAGCATACATTGTGTGTCTGCAGCGTAGATGCAGGTGCTTGGGTTCAGACAAGTGATGGCAGTAGTAGTTGCACTTGGTAGAACCTTGTAAATCGAAGTATGTTTGACTCATAGAACGCAAGAACAGATGGGGTTGATCGAAGCCCTCTGTTCTTGCACCACTGACGCGGTCAACCTGTAAACCTCCAGTTGAGCTACTTCTTGTATTTCTATCAACTGCTTTTTGAAGTCATTCAGACTCCTGCAGCCCAAGTAAGCGGATGCCATGTAAAAATGTGGACATGATGCTGCAAGGCTTTTCAGAAGCGGTGAAGATGGGCGCCGCCCAGGCGGGTTTTGAGAACACCATCGCTATCCAGGCGGTGAGCTTATGCCCCTAAAGCCCCTCAGCCAGAGGTCGCGGCAAACGCCAAGAACGATCTGGAAGAATGGTTAAAGATAGGCTGATCACACCCCGGCCAGAAACCACCCGGCGAGGCATTCAAGTCTACTGCCCTTTTTCCAAAGCCACCCCGTTGAGATCCAGCAGCTCCGGATCTTCACGGAGCACATCTGCATCGTTCATGTTTCGGGAACGGATATGCTCAGGCAAGGCCATGAGTGGCGGCCCGGGCTGATCCATGACGGTGTGCCGATAGACATTCATCGCGGCGTCAGCTTCGCCCAGATGATCGAGCAGTTGCCCCAGCTCGCGGCTGGCGGCCATCCCAGCGCCACTGCGAATGGCTGCTTCCAGGTAACTACGCGCCTTGCCCCACAGTTGGGCGCGCAGGCTCAGGCGCCCCAGGGTCAGCAGCAGCGCCGGGTTGAGCTTGTGCTCTTTCAGCCAGCGTTCGGCGTGGGTCAGGGCCACCGGGGGTTCCAGTACATCCAGCAGTCCGTACAGGGTGGCCAGTTCATCACTCCAGTGCTTTTTCAGGGTGCCGCGCAGCAACTGTTCGGCCTCCTCATCCCGCTGGCGCTGATGCAGCTGGGAAACATACTCCACCACGATGTCAGGTTCCTGATGCAGGCTTCTGGGCATCTTCTGCCACACGCTGTCCAGGCGACTGCCCTCCATGGACTGAGCCGCATCCTTCAGCAGGGAGCGATACACCAGGACTTCCAGCCTGGCTAGCTTCTCAGGGGTATCGGTCTTGCTCTTCTTCAGCTCTGGCAACAGTTTTCTCAGCTGCTCCCAATCCCCGAGTTGCTGGTACAGCCCCGCTAGAAGACGCAACACATAGGCATGCCTTGGTGCCAGCCCGCGCAAATGTTTGAGGGTTGCCAGCGCCTGCTCGAACTGCTGGTGCGCGATCTGCAGCTCTGCCTGGGTCAGGCTCACCGCCACATCCGCCGTGGGCATGTGTTGATGCGCCAGGCGAATATAAGCGTCACGACGCTCGTGCAGGCCCTGCCGCTGAGCCGCCTGGGCTGCGGATAGGTAGTTGATCAAAGGCGTATCGGAAACCGGCGCATACCGGGTAAGCAGTCTTTCCGCTTGCTGCCAGTGACCTTCGGCAAGCTCCACCAACCCCTGGGTGAGCGAGCTTCTGGCGCGGCGCCGATGCAGGCGATGCCGCCAGTCGGCCATACTGTGGGGCAGCCGAACCAGGCCAAACAGAAAACGCAGCAGGTAGTACAGCAGTCCGGCACCCACGCCAGCGAGGATCAGCAACATGGCCAGGCTCATTTCCACCGACCAATTGCCCCATGCAAGGAAAGCGTAACCGCTGTCTTTTTGCACCAGCCAGGCAGCCAGACCACCCAGAATCAGGAACAGGCAGGCCTGCAGCAAAAACCTCACTTGGCCACCTTGCCCTGATCGAGCGACTGTCTAGTCTGCAATGCCTCGAGAGCCAGCGACAGATCCGGTAATTCCGGTTTCAGGTTGACCGCCTGCAGGGACTCAATCTCCTTCACCACCTGCTGCCCCAAGGCGTCATCGAGATGAAAATAGCGCGTCAGCCAGTCAGCGAGGCGTTGCAGGCTGTCTCGATACAAGGCCGAATCTTTCTGCACCAGGGCCAAGCCTGCCGTTTCCAGCAGTAGCGTGGCATTTTGTACCAGTATCGCCTCCTGACCACTGGTGAGCAGGTTGGCGACGGGCTGGTCGTGGCGGCGGACATGCACGCTGTCCTTCAGGCCGCTCCACAGCACCTGACCCATCCCGCGCAGGCTGGGGAAAGATTTGTCGCCAGCCGGTGCTAGCGTCGCTGGCGCCTGTTCATCATCCGCTTCCCTGGCCACCAGACGTGGCCGGAGGTCGGAGAAACGGCTGCCCAGGGTATTCATCTGCTCGAGCAGCGCCCCGATATCCGGCAACTGCAGTTGCTTCAGCGCCGCCATGTCCTGATCCAGCTGATAGCGCACCACCATCCAACGGGCTTCTCCCGTCTCGCCCAGACGCTGATCCGCTTGCTGCAGCGCGACCAGAGCCGTACCCACATCATCGACCAGCCGCAGACGCTGCATGGCCAGTTGTATCAGGTATTCCGTTTCAGCCACCAGCCAGCGTGCATCCGGGTTACCCAGCCGCTTGCGCAGATCGGCGATGATGGCACGTAGCTCCACCTCCCGCTGCTGCATACGATTGCGCTCGGCAGTGAGAAGATCGGACT
>CAZFXI010000056.1:2471-19049 GCA_964522855.1 uncultured Sedimenticola sp. | reverse complement strand
AGGCTGTCGGGGGAGTGGTGCAAATGAAACAACGAGGCATGATCAGGTATTTGCACATGGGATGTGGTGAGTCGCTGGCGGTACGTCAGCTGCAAGGATTGGTGTTGGAAGAAGGTCCGGTGATCAGGCAGCTGAAATCGGTGAAAACCGGAGCCGTAGAAAAAAGGAGGAAGAGCCATGAGGAGCAGCGTTGAGTTAACGCGCCATCATACGATGCTACTTTTTGATGAATCGATGGCGAAGCATACCACTTGGCGTGCTGGTGGGCCTGCGCGCTATTACTTCCAACCGGCGGATGTGGCGGATTTATCAGATTTTCTGAAATCACTACCCGCTGCAGAGCAGATTCTGTGGCTGGGTCTGGGCAGCAACCTGCTGGTACGGGATGCCGGGTTTGCCGGTACCGTGATTGCCATACGTGGGCGCCTGGATGAGATTGAAACCATCGAAGGCCATCGCTTGCGCGTGGGAGCGGGCGCCGCAAGCGCTGTCGTGGCAAGACATGCGGCACGAGCGGGTCTATGCGGGGCGGCATTCCTTTCAGGCATTCCGGGCACCATGGGTGGTGCACTGGCCATGAACGCCGGCGCCTTTGGCGGAGAAACCTGGCAGCGGGTGATCAATGTGCAGACCATCGATCGTCAGGGCGTGGTTCGCCGTCGCACCCCCCTGGAATACAAGGTCGCTTATCGTGAGGTTGCCACTCCCGGAGAAGAGTGGTTCGTGGGATGTGAGCTGCAGCTGGAACCTGGTGATGTGGCGGCGGAACGTGCGGAAGTGCAGCGGCTGCTGAAACAGCGCAATGCCACCCAGCCGGTGGGCCAGCCCAGCGCCGGTTCCACTTTCCGTAATCCTCCGGGGGCGCATGCGGCGCGCTTGATCGAAGCGGCGGGCCTGAAAGGCTGTCAGCTCGGTGGTGCCCAGGTGTCGGAAAAACATGCCAACTTTATCATCAACACGGGTACGGCATCCGCGTCGGATATCGAGGCGTTGATCCTGCATGTGCAACAGATTGTGGAGCAGCATTCCGCTATCCGTCTGCAAACCGAAGTGCATATCGTGGGAGAACCCGCATGACGATGCACAGGGATGGGCGAGTGTCGCGGGAGGCAGGACGCCGGGAGCGACCCTTGCAACCCGCAGATTTTGGCAAGGTTGCCGTACTCATGGGTGGCTGGTCCGCTGAAAGGGATGTGTCCCTGAAAAGTGGCGCGGCGGTGCTGTCCGGTCTGCAGGAAAAGCGTGTCGATGCGCATGGCGTGGATGTGGGAAGGGATATTTGTGAGGTACTCAAGGCCGGTAATTTTGACCGGGCTTTTATCGTGCTGCATGGAAGAGGTGGAGAAGACGGTGTGATCCAGGGGGTACTGGAAACACTGGAGCTGCCTTATACCGGTACCGGTGTGCTGGGGTCGGCTCTGGCCATGGACAAGGTACGCAGCAAGCGCCTGTGGTCTGGCATGGGGCTGCCCACCCCGCAATACAATCTTATCCGGGGAGAGGAAGACCTGGATACTGTCGGCGCACTGGGCTTCCCGTTGATGGTCAAGCCGGTGCATGAAGGCTCCAGCATCGGTATCAGCCGTGTCGAGAATGCCGCCGCCCTGCAGCGGGGCTGGGTGATGGCCCGCCAGTTCGACAAGGAGGTGCTGGCAGAACGATGGATCGAAGGCAGTGAATACACAGTGGGTATTCTGGATGGTGAGGCCTTGCCGGTGATCCGGCTCGAAACACCGCATGAGATCTACGATTACGCAGCCAAATATGAAACAGATACCACGGGTTATTTTATTCCCAGTGGTTTGTCGGCCGCCGCCGAGTCGGGGATGCAGGAACTTGCCCTGCGTGCCTTCCGTGCGCTGGGGGCATCAGGATGGGGGCGTGTGGATATCATGGTCGATGCGCAGGGACAGCCGTGGCTGATGGAGGCCAATACCGTGCCGGGAATGACTGATCACAGCCTGGTTCCCATGGCGGCAGCCGCAGCCGGTATGGACTTTCCTGAGCTGGCATGGCGTATTTTGTGTGGCTCTTTGGAGAAGCAAGGGTGATGAGGCAGAAGTCAAATTTCCTGGCTCGACGCTGGCGGTTGTGGCTGCTGATGGGGTTTGTGGCGGCGAGCGCGGCTGGCTTCTATGTGCTGCAGGGCTATTTGATGGATCCTCGGGTGCTGCCGATCCGCAGCATCCAGATCAAGAATGAATTCCGCAACCTGGACAAAGTCGGTTTGCAGCAGGCCTTGCTCAAGGCGATCGATGGCGGGTTTTTCAGTGTTGATCTGAGCAAGCTGCGGCATGCTGCGCTGGGTTCTGCCTGGGTGGCCGAAGCACGGGTGAGCCGGGTGTGGCCGGACAAGCTGATAGTGGAAGTAGTGGAGCAGACACCGATTGCAAGTTGGGGGCGGGATGCGTTATTGAATGCCCGGGGTGATGTGTTTCATCCACAACGAAAACCTGATCGGTCCTTGCCCTTGCATTTCGTTGGCGAAGAGGACAAGTCCGGCTTGATGCTGGATTTCTATGTCACGCAGAAACAGGCATTCCGGCAACTGGGAATGTCCATCAGAGAAGTGAAACTGGACAAGCGTGGTGAATGGCAGCTGAAACTGGCAGATGGAACCACCATTTTAGTGGGCAAGGAACGAATGGATAGAAGAATACGGCGTTTATTGAGTGTGTACTCCGTGTTGGAGCGTAGGAACCAACAGCCCCTGCGCGTGGATTTGCGCTATGAGCAGGGTTTTGCCGTGAGTTGGCGGCCAGAGGAAAAAGGCTGATGAGAAAGTCAGGCAAGAACATTATTGTGGGTCTGGATATCGGCACCTCCAAGGTAGTGGCCATTGTCGGGGAAGTTACCGCAGATGATGAAATCGAGATTATCGGCATCGGCAGCAACCCGTCCCACGGTCTGAAAAAAGGCGTGGTGGTGAATATCGAGTCCACGGTGCAATCCATACAGCGAGCCGTGGAAGAAGCCGAATTGATGTCCGGTGTAGAGATCGAATCGGTATATGCCGGTATTGCGGGCAGTCATGTGTCCAGCCTCAATTCCCACGGCATCGTCGGTATCAATGATGGAGAGGTGACCGCCAGCGACGTGGAACGAGTCATCGATGCGGCACGCGCCGTGCCCATCCCGGCGGATCAGCGCATCCTGCATATCCTTCCCCAGGAATTCATTATCGACAATCAGGAAGGCATCCATGAGCCTGTGGGCATGTGTGGTGTGCGTCTGGAAGCCCAGGTGCACATGGTGACCGGGGCAGTCAGCGCCGCGCAAAATATCATCAAATGCGTGCGCCGCTGCGGGTTGGATGTCCAGGATCTGATCCTGGAGCAGATTGCCTCCAGTCATTCCGTGCTGGATGAAGAAGAGAAGGAGCTGGGTGTGTGTCTGGTGGATATCGGCGGTGGTACCACGGATATCGCTGTATTCACCGGCGGTTCAATCCGGCATACGGCGGTGATCCCCATTGCGGGTGATCAGGTGACCAATGATATTGCGGTGGCGCTGCGTACCCCTACCCATCATGCCGAAGAGATCAAGCTGAAGTATGCCTGCGCACTGAGCAAGTTGCCGTCGGCGGACGAAACCATAGAAGTGCCGAGCATCGGCGATCGTGCTCCGCGGCGTATGTCCAGGCAGACGCTGGCGGAGGTCGTGGAACCTCGTTACGAGGAACTGCTCACCCTGGTGCAGGAAGAATTACGGCGTTCAGGATTTGAACACATGGTTGCTGGCGGCATCGTACTGACCGGTGGCAGCTCGAAAATGGAAGGGCTGGTGGATCTGGCTGAAGAAGTATTCCATATGCCGGTGCGCCTTGGCGTACCCCAGTATGTGACGGGCCTGGTGGATGTGGTGCGCAACCCCATTCATGCGACAGGTGTGGGTTTGCTGTTGTTCGGACAGCAAAACAGTTCAATCAATGTGCCCCACGAGAACAAGGGTGCATTACGGGCAACCTGGGAACGGATGAAAAGCTGGTTCCAGGGGAATTTTTAATTAGGTTTGTGTTTAAGCAGCTCCCCGGCAGGAGCATACAGGCAGATTGTTTAGGAGATTGGTGAAATGTTTGAATTAGTGGATGTAGACAGCCAGAACGCGGTTATCAAGGTCATCGGTATTGGTGGTGGTGGTGGCAATGCCGTGACTCACATGCTGCGCGGCAATATCGAAGGCGTGGACTTTATCTGTGCCAACACGGATGCCCAGGCGCTCAACAACTCGGAGGTGAATACCACCTTGCAGATCGGGTCCGGATTGACCAAAGGATTGGGCGCGGGCGCCAATCCCCAGATTGGTCATCAGGCGGCGATGGAGGACAAGGATCGCATTGCCGAGGCCATCAAGGGCTCGGACATGATTTTCATCACCGCCGGTATGGGCGGTGGAACCGGCACCGGCGCGGCGCCGGTAGTGGCAGAAGTTGCGAAGGAGCAGGGTATCCTGACCGTGGCTGTGGTCACCAAGCCCTTTCCCTTTGAGGGAGACAAGCGCATGAAGGTTGCCGAGATGGGCATCGAGGAATTGGGCAAGCATGTGGATTCCCTGATCACCATCCCCAACGAAAAGCTGCTGTCGGTGCTGGGCAAGGGCACCAGCTTGCTGGATGCCTTCAAGGCGGCAAACGATGTACTGCTGAATGCGGTGCAGGGCATCGCAGAATTGATCACCCGTCCGGGCCTGATCAACGTGGACTTTGCCGACGTGCGTACTGTCATGGGAGAGATGGGCATGGCCATGATGGGTTCAGGCAGTGCCTCCGGTGAAGACCGTGCACGCAAGGCGGCAGAGGCTGCAGTGAACTGCCCACTTCTGGATGACTTCCATCTGACCGGAGCCAAGGGCATATTGGTCAACATCACTGCCGGCCTCGATCTGGGTATTGGTGAGTTTGATGAGGTGGGTACCACCGTCAAGGAATTCGCCAGGGAAGATGCCACCGTGGTGGTAGGTACCGTTATCGATCCGGAAATGCATGATGAATTGCGGGTAACCGTCGTCGCCACGGGGCTCGGCGAGGAAGAGGAAGTGGAGATTTCCCGTCCGGAGATGGAAGTGGTTGCCCCACCCAAAGCGGTTATTCCGGAAGTGGACGAGTCCAGCCCGTTCAATGAAGCGCCGGCGCAAAGAAATGCGGCCAGTTCCTATGAAAACCTGGAAGTACCGACTGCCATTCGTCGCCGACAGGAGCAAAAGGCAGCGGCCCAACCCATGGACAAACAGGATATGGATTATCTGGATATCCCGGCTTTCCTGCGTCGTCAGGCGGATTGATCCGGTAATTTGTTGAAAGGCGCTGATTTGCATTTGGTATGGAAAACAGGTAGATTAGGGAAATCCCTGATTTGCCCCTAGATGTTCCCTAGGGTCATTCTGAAATGGTTTGGCATATCGCTGCTGGTGGAGAGAATACGCTGATGATAAGGCAACGCACACTGAAAAATGTCATACGGGCTACAGGAGTTGGCCTGCATACGGGTGAGAAGGTCTTCCTTACACTGCGCCCCGCCGCTGTGGATACAGGTATTGTATTCCGACGGGTTGACCTGCCGCAGCCCATGGATATTCCCGCTACCGCAGAAAATGTCGGCAATACCCAGCTCTCCACGACCCTGGAAAAGGATGGGGTGGAAATCTCTACAGTGGAACATTTATTGTCTGCTTTTGCCGGACTGGGTGTCGACAATGCCTATGTGGATGTCAGTGCTCCCGAAGTGCCGATCATGGACGGCAGTGCCGGTCCTTTTGTCTTCCTCATTCAATCTGCCGGAGTGGAAGAACAGAATACGTTAAAAAAGTTTATACGTATCAAGGATGTAGTCGAGGTTAGCGATGGCGACAAGATTGCCCGCTTCGAGCCATTCGAAGGCTTCAAGGTCAGCTTTGGCATAGATTTCGATCATCCGGTGTTCACCGATGATACGCGGTTTTCCAGTATTGACTTCTCCTCCACCTCCTTTGTAAAGGAAGTCAGCCGTGCACGCACTTTCGGCTTCCTGCGTGAAATCGAGATGCTGCGTGACAAGAACCTGGCGTTGGGCGGTAGCATGGACAATGCGATCGTCGTTGATGATTATCGCGTATTGAATGGCGATGGACTGCGTTATGAGGATGAATTCGTCAAACACAAGATTCTGGACGCCATCGGCGATTTGTATCTCCTGGGGCATAGTCTGATTGGCTCCTTTCGGGGTTACAAATCCGGCCATGCTCTGAATAACAAGTTGTTGAACAAGTTGATTGCCACTCCCCAGGCTTGGGAAGAAGTGACCTTCGATGAAGAAGATGGCTTGGCACCCATCTCTTATATTGCGCCAGTTCACGCTTCCTGATTCGAAAAGCTGTTAGATTCGGGATTCGCACGGCCTTTTTCGTCAGTTTTCAGAGGCGCCACTCAGTCGTTTCAATGCGGCGCGGATAGCCTGATCTTCAATGGAATCGGCCAGTTGACTGACCAGAGAAGCGGTTTTTTCGGATAGGGAACCCAAGGGTCTTCTGCCGGGTCTAATGGCTTCGGGTAGCAGGATGCGGATATCGAGCTCACTCAGGTTTGGTGCCTGTTGCCTGGCGGATTGCAGGATTTGCGGCGCATGAAAGCGCAGGCGGGTATTCCAGACAGGTGAGTCTGTGTGCAGGATCAGCCGCATACCGTTGATGCGCGCATGCAGGCAGTGTTGTGGCAGGGGTGAAGGCAGAATCTGCCGGATCTGTTCCAGCAACGCCTGTTGCTGCCGCAGCATGCGGGCCAGGTGCCCGAGTTGATCACTATTGTTGACTACGTTCGATACTGTACGTGGTTTTTTTGTCATAGCGAGTTGATTATACGATGTCTTCCAGTCATGAAATCATGAATAACGCTCCCGTCTGGTCAGTCAAGTCCGTGTTGCTGGCGTTGTTACTGATGAGTGTGGCCGTGTTGGCCGGATATTATGTTGGCAAACTGCAGTCTGTACAAATCGCCGAAGACAAGGCCATGCAGTCGACCCTGCAGGCAATAGCCGCCGAAAGGCAGGAACTTGAGGGGTTGCGAAACAGCATGGAAGCGGAGATGGATGCGCTGGCGCTGCGTATTGGCAGTTTGCGGGCCCACTTGTTGCGGCTGAATGCTCTGGGAGAGAGACTGGTCGATGTAGGCAAGCTGGACGCCCAGGAATTTGATTTCACTACCGAGCCGGCTCAGGGTGGCCTCGATGAGGCCGATGCCGAATCGGTGGGCATGTCAGAGCTTGAAAGCGAGCTGGAGCGACTTTCCCGAACATTTGCCGATCGGGAGCACAAACTGAATTTGCTGGAAGAGATGCTATCCAGGCGGGATGTGCGGGAGCAGGTTATTCCGTCCGGACGTCCATTGAAGCGGGGTTTCATCAGCTCTACTTTCGGTCGGCGTACCGACCCCTTCACCGGCAAGAAGAAATACCACAAGGGTATCGATTTTGTCGGCAAGCGTGGCAGCGAAGTGCTGGCGGTAGCCGCCGGCGTGGTGACCAAGGCTGAACGCGAGAGCGGCTATGGAAACATGGTCGAGATACGGCATGCGGATGGATACATTACCCGTTATGCACACAATCAGGAAAATCTGGTAACAGCAGGTGACCGGGTAGAGAAAGGCGAGCCTATCGCCATGTTGGGCTCGACAGGTCGTTCCAGCGGACCCCATGTGCATTTTGAAGTGCGCCGCAATGGAAAGATCATCAATCCTGCCCGCTTTATCAAGGGTGGGTGAGCTTGGTCTCGCTCTACTGTATTCCCAAAGAATCTCTGATCAAGTCTTTTTGTGTCATACCGGCGTAGGCCGGAATCCAGAACTGTCAAAAGATTGGATCCCGGCATCCGCCGGGATGACGACTTATTCAAAGGTTCCCTAAGTAAAAGAGCCGCTTTTGCGGTATCATTCCCGTTTTAAGTCTGGCTGAAAACCTTCGCAAAATGCGATGCTTTACAGCCGTTTTTGTTTCTGGCCATGAAAGGTCCCACGCTACATGTTCAATAAAATCGCAAAAAAGATTTTTGGCAGCCGCAATGAGCGGCTGGTGAAAAGCATGTTCAAGGATGTTGAAAAAATCAATGTCCTGGAAGATCCCATAAAAAAACTCTCTGATGAACAACTTCAGGAAAAAACGGCAGAGTTTCGTCAGCGCCTGGAGGACGGTGAGGCACTGGACAAATTGCTGCCGGAAGTGTTCGCGGTGGTGCGCGAAGCCAGCAGCCGGGTGCTGGGCATGCGGCATTTCGATGTGCAGCTCATCGGTGGCATGGTGCTGCATCAGGGCAAGATCGCCGAGATGCGTACTGGTGAGGGCAAGACCCTGGTAGCGACCCTGGCGGTCTATCTGAACGCCCTGGAAGGGAAGGGTGTACACGTGGTCACGGTCAACGACTACCTGGCGCGGCGTGATGCATCCTGGATGGGCAAGCTCTATCACTTCCTGGGGATGAGTACCGGTATCATCAATTCCTCGGGTGGCTCGGGGCCGGATTCCAGTTCCTATCGCTTCGATCCTGATTACGATGGCAGTCAGAGCGGTCACCGTTTCCTGCGCAATGTCAGCCGCAAGGAAGCTTATGATTGCGACATCACCTATGGCACCAACAACGAGTACGGTTTCGATTATCTGCGCGACAACATGGCATTCGAGGCCACCCAGCGGGTACAGCGCCGCCACTATGCGGTAGTGGATGAGGTGGATTCCATTCTCATCGATGAGGCCAGGACTCCTCTTATCATTTCCGGACCGGCGGAAGACAGCTCCGATCTGTATCGCAAGATCAACGAGATCATTCCCCGCTTAACGCGTCAGGACCCGTGCACTAATGAGGAAGGCAAGCCGGATTTCGGTCCCGGCGACTACTCCGTGGACGAGAAGGCCAAGCAGGTGTTTCTCAGTGACGAAGGCCATGAACACGTGGAGAACATGCTCACCGAACTGGGCCTGCTGGACGAGAACGCCAGCCTGTACGATACCGGCAACATCATGCTCATGCATCACGTCATGGCCGCCCTGCGAGCCCATGTGATCTTTCAGCGCAATGTGGACTACATCGTGCGCGATGGCCAGATCATCATCGTCGACGAGTTTACCGGTCGTACCATGCCCGGGCGACGCTGGTCCGAAGGCCTGCATCAGGCGGTGGAAGCCAAGGAAGGGGTGGATATCCAGCAGGAGAACCAGACCCTGGCCTCCATCACTTTTCAGAACTTTTTCCGCTTGTACAACAAGCTGGCCGGCATGACCGGAACGGCCGATACGGAAGCCTTCGAATTCCAGCAGATCTATGGGCTGGAAGTGGTGGTTATTCCCACGCATAGACCGATGGTTCGTGACGACCAGACCGATCTGGTTTATCTAACGGCGGGAGAAAAATTTGATGCCATCGTCGAAGACATCCAGGATTGCGTGAAACGCGGCCAGCCGGTACTGGTGGGTACGGCTTCCATCGAGGTTTCCGAGCTGGTTTCCGAGCTGTTGAACAAGTCGGGCGTCGAGCATCAGGTGCTCAATGCCAAGCAGCATGAGCGTGAAGCCCGCATCGTTGCCGAAGCCGGTTTGCCCGGAGCCGTAACTATTGCCACCAACATGGCCGGTCGTGGTACCGACATCGTGCTGGGTGGCAATGTCGACGTGGAAGTTGAAGACCTGGGGCCAGATGCCACGGAAGAACAAGAGGAAGCATTGCAAACTGCCTGGAAGCAGCGGCACAAGCAAGTGCTGGAATCCGGTGGTTTGCGTGTCATCGGTACCGAGCGGCATGAATCTCGCCGCATCGACAACCAGCTGCGCGGTCGTTCCGGTCGCCAGGGGGACCCCGGTTCCAGTCGCTTCTATCTTTCCCTGGAAGACAATTTGATGCGTATCTTTGCCTCCGAACGCGTAGGCAAGTTGATGCAGAAGCTGGGCATGCAGGAAGGCGAGGCGATTGAACACCCCTGGGTTAACAAGGCCATCGAAAATGCCCAGCGCAAGGTGGAAGGTCGCAACTTCGATATTCGGAAGCAATTGCTGGAATATGACGATGTTGCCAACGATCAGCGCAAAGTCGTGTATGAGCAGCGCAATGAACTCATGGACGTGGATGATATTTCCGACACCATCGCCAGCTTGCGGGCCGATGTGTTGAATGACGTCATCGATACCTACATCCCGCCCCAGAGTATCGAGGAACAGTGGGATATTCCTGGCCTGACCGAAGCACTGAAAGAACATTTCGATCTGGATCTGCCCATACAGCAGTGGCTGGACGAAGACGATTCCCTGCATGAAGAAACTCTGCGCCAGCGTTTGCTGGAAACCCTGGAACAAGTCTATGCCGACAAGGTGGCAGTCGCTGGCGAAGAACAGATGCGCTATATCGAAAAAGCGGTCATGTTGCAGACGCTGGATACCCACTGGAAAGAACATCTGGCGGCCATGGATTATCTGCGCCAAGGCATCCATCTGCGCGGATTTGCGGCCAAGAATCCCAAGCAGGAATACAAGCGCGAAGCCTTTGCATTGTTCTCCGGCATGCTGGATGCGATCAAGGTGGAAGTGGTGGAAATCCTCAGCAAGATGCAGTTGGCTGATGCGCCGCCCATAGAGGTCGAGCCGCAGATCAACGAGTTCGAGTTCAAGCACGACGCCTTTGAAGGCTTGCCGGAGGAAGGGCAGCCGGAAGCTAGCGCCGAAGACGAGCCCCAGCAGCCGTATGTACGTCCGGACCGCAAGATTGGCCGCAACGAGCCCTGTCCCTGTGGCTCGGGCAAGAAATACAAGCAGTGTCACGGTAAGCTGCAGTAGCCATGAGCGGTGATCGTCTACCCGTGACGGGTGTGCGCCTGGCAGCCGTTGCGGCGGGTATTCGCTATCGAGAGCGGGATGATCTGGTGCTCGTGGAACTGGCAGAAGGCAGTGTTGCAGCTGCAGTATTTACCCAAAACGCCTTTTGCGCGGCGCCAGTTATGGTTGCCCGCCAACATCTGGAAAAGATTTCACCGCGCTATCTGCTGATCAACGCCGGCAATGCCAACGCAGGTACCGGGGAAACCGGCATGACCGCCAGCTTCGAGACCTGTCGTCTGGTGGCTGCGGCAACCGGTGTCGCCATGAATCAGGTATTGCCGTTTTCCACCGGCGTCATCGGCGAAGACCTGCCCACAGATCCTTTTGCCCGTGCCATACCGGGTCTGCTGTCATCCCTGAACGAAGACAGCTGGTCGCTTGCCGCCGCAGCCATCATGACAACGGATACCGTTCCCAAGCTGGCCAGCCGGCGCTTCCAGGTTGACGGGAAGACCGTGACGGTTACCGGCATGTGCAAGGGTTCAGGCATGATCCGCCCGGATATGGCAACCATGCTGGCGTTTGTGACAACGGATGCACGGATCTCCCGCGATAAATTGCAGCAGCTGCTGGAGAGCGCGGTGCAGCCTTCATTCAATTCCATTACTATCGACGGCGATACTTCGACCAACGATGCCTGTGTGCTCGTGGCCACGGGAGCCGCCGGTGTGGCTGTGGATGCGAAGGATTCCGAAGCGGGACTGGCGTTTCGTCAGGCGGTGCATGAAGTCTGCATGGAATTGGCACGTGCCATCGTACTCGACGGCGAGGGTGCCACCAAGCTGGTGGAGATCGTGGTCGAAGAGGCGGAATCTGAAGAACAGGCACGTGCTGTCGCCTACACCGTTGCCCATTCGCCACTGGTGAAAACGGCCCTGTTTGCCTCCGACCCGAACTGGGGGCGCATACTGGCAGCCGTCGGCAGGGCCGGTGTCGATGATCTGGACATAAGCAGCGTGCGTATCTGGCTGGATGATGTCTGTATCGTCAGTCACGGGGGACGGGATGCCGGCTATACCGAAGCAGCCGGCCAATCGGTGATGGATCAGCACAGTTTCACCATTCGCATCGCATTGGGAAAAGGGCAGGCGAGTACCCGTATTCTTACCTGCGACCTGTCTTTCGACTACGTCAAAATCAATGCCGAATACCGCACCTAAACTCCCCTCTCCCCGAGGGGAGAGGGTTGGGGAGAGGGGTTGAATGGCTATTCATGTAGCCGCAGGCGTACTGAAAAATGCCCAGGGGCAAGTGCTGTTGGCTCAACGTGCCGCCGATAGCCACCAGGGTGGCTTGTGGGAGTTCCCCGGCGGGAAGATAGAGCCGGGTGAACAGATAGAAGAGGCGCTGCACCGGGAATTAAAAGAAGAACTGGGCGTGCAGATCGAACGCTGTCGTCCGCTGATTCGTATCTCCCACAGATACCAGGATCGGGAAGTGGTGCTGGATACCTGGCTGGTCAACCGGTGGCGGGGAGAGCCTTACGGAAAGGAGGGTCAGCCGTTATCCTGGGTGGCGCCTGCCGAGCTTTCAGATTGGCCCATGCCTGCGGCAGATCAGCCTATTCTCCGTGCGCTGGATTTACCCGATAAGTATTTGATTACGCCACCGGGATGCGACGATCCAGTGAAGTTTCTGCAGCAGCTGCATCAGGCACTCGCCTCCGGCATCTCGCTGGTGCAATTCCGGGTATTTGGGCTGCAAGCGCCGGATCTGGAAAACCTGGCGCTAAAGGCCCGTGTGCTGTGCGAGGAATACGGTGCGCGCATGCTGCTGAACGGCCCGATGGAACTGGCACGAAAAATTGGCGCTCGGGGCGTGCATCTGGATCGTCGCCGTCTGCTTTCTTTGGGTGATCGGGATGATTGTCCGGATTTGCTGCTGGCCGCATCCTGCCACAACGCCAGTGAACTGCAGCAGGCCGTAGCGTCAGGAGTGGATTTTGCCGTGCTGTCCCCGGTACTTCCTACTGTGAGCCATCCGGATGCGGAACCACTCGGCTGGAGCGGGTTCAACAAGTTGTGCAGAGATGTATCCATTCCCCTGTACGCCCTCGGCGGTATGTCCTCTGACATGCTGGAACAAAGCTGGGTACAGGGCGCGCAAGGAATCGCGGGTATCCGTGGGCTTTGGCCAGGGATATGAAGTCTATTCAGTCTGCTGTTTTTCCTCTTCCTCATCACTGAGCCATTCATCCAGATCGATCAACTGGCAACGCCGGCTGCAAAAGGGCCGCCATCTGGATTCCTTTTCCCATTTTACGGGTTGGCCACAGGTAGGGCAGGAGACGGCTACCGGGGTTTTCTGCGGTGATGTTTGTTCAGATTGCACAGGTCTTCAATTCAAAAGCTACATCTTGATCGGTTTGTTGCGGGTGATCCCATTGGCCGCTTTCCAGGAAGCGGATGCAGAAACGGTGCTTGCTGCCGCTGATTTCAGCATATAGCAAGGATTCGGCCTCCACTTTAACTTGAATCATCTGTACCTCCCGCTTGGCATTCAGGTTTTTCTGGTAGATGCCCCGGGTGGCCAGTTGTTTCTGATACACGTTGCTGTGACGCAGCAAACCCAGCAGCAGTTCGGTGGTTTCCTGCACGGAGCTTATCTCATGGCGCCAGTCGTCGAGTTGCATCACTCTTTCAGTGTGCGGTAGGTTGAGCCAGTAGTGGTACTGTGGCAGGTCAAATTCGTAGCTGCCACCGGGAATGGGTGCGCGTTGGGCGATACTGTTTAAAAAGTCGTCTTTCCGCAGTGACCCGCCAAGCTGGTGGTTGCTGGCGTATATGCGGTCGATCATGCGTGCAATATCTTCCAGTACCTGCTGCAGGCGAATCTGATCAACTTTCGGGTTGCTGCTGATCGAAGTCAGAGCTTTCTGCTGTTGATCCAGTTGTTTGATCAGGTCTTTCTTGATATCCGCTCGCGCGAGTATGCTGCTGATGTCCAGCAGTGCCTGCAGCGCGGCCCGGCTTTGCCACTGGCTGCTGCCGGCCAGATGATACTCGAATTGCTCAAACAAGTGGGATATACGCAGCAAGCTGCGTATCCGTTCGTTCAGGGGGTGTTCAAAAAGAATGGGGTTTTGCAAAGCAGGCATCCGGCCAGTGGCAATGATATGAGTATTGTCCTCCAGAAGGAGGAGAGGTTCAAACGGTACGGCTGGACAGGGCCAGGTACTGCCTATGAAGTTTTTCAATCTTCTGTCGCAATGCCTGCAAATCACCGCTGTTTTCAATGATGTCGTCGGCAATAGCCTTACGCTCGGCTCTGGAAGCCTGCGCCGCCAGGATCATTTCTGCCTGCTGTTCACTGATGTTGTCCCTGTCGCAGACGCGGCGTACCTGCAGTGCTTCCGGTATGTCAACCAGCAGTATCCGATCAACCATCGTGGTCAGACCATTTTCAGTCAATAAAGGGACAACCACAATGGCGTAAGGTTCATTTCGGAGTTCAGATAGTCGATGTTCAACTTCTTGACGAATTGCCGGATGGAGGATGCTTTCGAGAGTTTTTCGGGCGTCTGCGTCGTTGAACACGTGCTCCCGCAGCAACTTCCGGTTCAGGGTACCGTCGGTGCAGATGAACCGATCACCGAGTTGTTTTTGAATTTCTGCGAGGGCAGGTTTTCCGGGTTCGACCAATTCTCGACTGATCTGGTCCGTATCGATGATGGGAACCCCCAGGCGTGAAAAATGATCACTGACAGCAGTTTTGCCGCTGGCGATACCACCTGTAAGACCTATTTTGAGCATACTCTAAGTATCTCCTCTCCCTTCAGGGAGAGGGCAATCAACCAATGCCCGCAAACTGCAGATAACTGCGATTGATTTCATCCCCCCAAAGCATGGCAATCCATCCAGCTGCTGCCAGATAAGGGCCAAAGGGAATAGGCACCGCCTTGTCTCTTCCGAGGAACATGATCATGCCCAGTCCACTGATCGCGCCTACAACGGCAGAGACTAGTAATATCTGGGGTAGAAACTGCCAACCCAGCCAGGCACCAAACAGGGCGAATAGCTTGAAATCACCGTAGCCCATGCCTTCCTTGCCAGTGATCAGCAGAAAAAAATGGAAGATGAACCATAGCGACAGGTAACCGGCCACAGCGCCGTAGACCGCAGATTCAATATCCGTAAACCAGCCATTCAGATTCAGCATCAATCCCAACCAGATCAAGGGCAGTATCAATACATCAGGCAACAATTGCAGCTTGATATCGATCACGCTCATGGTGACCAGTGCCCAGGTCAGCACCAGTGCAGCCAATGTCTGCCAGGTGAAACCAAAATGCCAGGCTACGGCTACAGAAAGTATGGCGGTGAGTAGTTCCACGACAGGGTACTGAATGGAGAGGCGAGTGCCACATGCAGTGCATTTGCCTTTCTGCAATAGCCAACTGATGACGGGAATGTTTTCCCAAGCTTTTATCCGGTGGCCACAGGAAAGACAGGTGGAAGGCGGCGTCATCAGGTAGGCCAGGCCAAACCACCTGTTCGGAACGTATTCGGTTTCTACGTCTGCCAGTTCAGCGCAGGCGTCTTCCAGCTCCTGCTCCATGCGTTTTGGCAGGCGGTAGATGACGACATTCAGGAAACTTCCAACGATGAGCCCGAGAATGAAGGTTAAAGGATAGAAAATGACGGGTCGAGAAAATATCTCGTCCATCAGATGGCTGCGCCCAGCTTGAAGATGGGAAGATACATGGCTACTACCAATCCACCTACGAGGGTACCCAAGACGACCATTATCAGTGGTTCCATCAGGCTGCTGATGGCATCAACGGCATTGTCCACTTCTTCTTCGTAAAAATCAGCTACTTTACTTAGCATATCATCTAGAGAACCGGATTCCTCGCCGATGGCCACCATTTGCTTCACCATGTGAGGGAACAGGGGTTGTTGTTCCATGGCCAGGCGTAAAGACTGGCCGGTGGCAATATCTTCCCGCATTTCTTTTACGGCATTGCCATAGACAACGCTGCCGGTCGCCCCAGCAACAGATTCCAGGGCTTCGACCATGGGTACGCCAGCCGCAAACATGGTAGATGTGGTGCGGGCAAAGCGTGCCAGCGCAGATTTATGCATGATTGAGCCAAAAACAGGGGCTTTCAGCATGGCTCTGTCGACTAATTCCCGAAACTTTGATGATCGTTTCCAAGTATTTGATATGACAATAATTGTGGCGGCAATGCCCAGCAGAACAAAAATCCACTGGTCACGAACAAAACGAGACATATCGACAACGAGCTGAGTAAATGCAGGAAGTTCAGCTCCAAAACTTTTAAATAGATCTTCAAATACAGGAACAACAAAGATCAAGATAATTGCCGTTACAATAATACCTACAACAATAACAGAAGCGGGGTAGACCAACGCTTTCTTTATCTTTTTCTTCATGGATTCTGTTTTTTCCTTGTAGGTGGCGATACGATCCAACAAGGTTTCCAGGACACCCGCCTGTTCTCCGGCTTCTACCAGGTTGCAGAATAGATCATCAAATTGTAGTGGATGTTTACGTAGGGCATTGGTAAGGGAGGTGCCGCCTTCAATATCGGTTTTGATTGCGAGAACCAACTCCTGCATAGATGGGTTGTTATGTCCTTTGCCCACGATGTCCAGAGCTTGCACCAAAGGTACGCCCGCTTTCATCATGGTAGCTAGTTGACGGGAGAAAAAGGCAATGTCGCCAGTGGTGATTTTAGGCTTGCCGAAAGAGATGTTGATCTGCTTCTGAACCTTGATCGGTGTTACGCCTT
>CAZFXI010000056.1:0-2371 GCA_964522855.1 uncultured Sedimenticola sp. | reverse complement strand
GGCTTGCCGAAAGAGATGTTGATCTGCTTCTGAACCTTGATCGGTGTTACGCCTTGTTTGCGCAAGTCCGCCCTGACGATTGCATCATTGGCGGCCCGGAGTTTGCCCTTGATTTTTTTGCCTCGCCGATCGGTTCCTGACCATGCGTAATCGTAGGATTTTTCTACCTTTGGTTTTCTTGCTGTTTTGGTTGCCATGTTTTCTAGTCCTTGGTGATTCGGTTGACTTCTTCCAGACTGGTCAGGCCATTTTTCACTTTCAACAGGCCAGCAGTGCGCAAATCATAATAATAGCCTTCTTTCAAGGCCTGTTCCTTGAGCTGCATAGCATTTCCTTCTTCCAGAATAATCTGGGCGATGCCTTCAGAAATGGGCATGATTTCGAAGATACCTACCCGTCCCTTGTAGCCATTGTTACATTTGCTACACCCAACGGCTTTGTAAAGGGTAAGGCCTTCAGCCACTTCGGCTTCTGTGAAGCCCTCCTCCAGTAAGGCAGTGCGAGGCAATTCCTCGGGTTGCTTGCAATGTTCACAAAGACGCCGTCCAAGGCGCTGCGCCATGATCAGGTTCACGGAAGAAGCAATGTTATACGGTGGAATACCCATGTTGGCGAGACGGGTCAAAGTCTGTGGTGCATCATTGGTATGCAAGGTGGAGAGCACCATGTGGCCGGTTTGGGCCGCCTTTACGGCGATCTCCCCGGTCTCCAGATCCCGTATCTCACCCACCATGATGATATCTGGATCCTGGCGCAAGAAGGCACGCAATGCGTCCGCGAAATACAAACCGCTGGCGGTATTGATATTGACCTGATTGATGCCTTCCACCTGGATTTCCACCGGATCTTCGGCAGTGGAAATATTGATTTCCGGGTCATTCAGAATATTCAGAGCCGTATACAGGGAGACGGTCTTGCCGCTACCCGTGGGTCCGGTGACAAGGATCATCCCGTAGGGTTTCTTTATTGCAGACATGAAAAGGTTTTTCTGATCTTCCTCAAAACCCAGGGCATCGACGCCGATGGTTGCGGCTGTAGCATCCAGAATACGCAACACAACCTTTTCACCGTACAAGGTGGGGCAGGTATTAACCCGGAAGTCGATGGCATGGTGCTTGGATACCTTGAGCTTGATACGCCCGTCCTGGGGTACTCGTCGCTCGGCGATGTTCAGTCGCGCCATGACTTTTAGTCGAGAGGACAGGCGTTGTGCAATATTGACCGGTGGAGAAGCCTTCTCGAACAACAGGCCGTCCTGGCGATAGCGTATGCGGAAAGACTTTTCATACGGCTCAAAATGAATGTCTGATACGCCGCTGTTGATGGCGTCGAGCAAAATTTTATTGACAAAGCGTACCACAGGGGCTTCATCAATCTCTGTTTGAGAACCGTCATCGGTGTCGTTTTCATTGAAATCATCAAATTCGATGTTTTCCAGATTTTCTTCGAGCAATACACCCATGGCTTCGGACTGGGATCTTGATGCCTCGTCCAAAGCAGTAGCAAGCTTTTCTTCTTCAACCAGAATGATCTCGATGGCGAGGCCGGTGTTGAACTGAATTTCCTTGATGGCTTCCTGATTGGTGGGATCGGATGCTGCCAGAAACAGCCGGTTACCACGTTTGGCCAAAGGCAACACATGGTGCTTGCTTATCAGGCTTGATTCCACTTCCTTTATAGGTAAAGTGTCCTTGCTAATGGCCTCCAGATCCAGCAAAGGCAAGCCGAATTCCTGGGAAGCGAGAATGGCGATTTGACGTGAAGAAGCCAGTCCATTGCTGACAACATGGGATATAAGGGGGATATTCTCCTTTTGAGCTCCTTTGGTGGCGCTAATGGCGTTGTCGATATCCAGTAAGCCAGCGTTTACCAGGTAGCGTGAAAATCCCTTGAGATTCTTGTCTAGATCATCATTCATAATATGCGTTCGTTTTAGAAAAAGGGCGCGTCCGAAGTTGATTTTTTCATCCCTGTGCATTTTGTTCTGAAAATACATGAATGTCCAATAGCTTATCGGCTTATTCTAAAGGAGTTCTCACAGTAGCTGGGGGCTACTACTGCCAAATTGGTTAAACTTGATGATCTTGGAGAGTTGTAGTTTGTGATCCGAGAATCAAGATTTCCTCTTTTGCCGGAAGTGGACTTCTTAGGGTTTGCTACCAGTTCATGGCTTGGGATGACAGACAATGCGGCAGGGGAAAGAGAATGTCAGTATAGTGACGTTATTTGTCACTTTTTAGAAAAATACGTTGTTCATTTTTTCGATGAAAGATAGTGTATTAATGATTATTTCAGAGGAAAAGTCTTTATAGACAAAGTGATATGTGTGTTGTCACACTATAAAATAATTGTTGGCATGTTGTTTGCATGA
>CAZFXI010000055.1:16115-19420 GCA_964522855.1 uncultured Sedimenticola sp. | reverse complement strand
GGATGCGCAAGAGCGGCGCATGTCCAGGGATGGACGGGCCGAAAAATGCTCCTGCGTTGTTCTACTAAGGTACGTCCATGTACCTATCCCGACAATTCCGGCAGGCATTTCCTCCATCTATGGAGGTCATGTAGGGCGAAATGCTCCTGATGGTTTTAATTACCTCGTTTTTCCCAACTGCTCTGCCATGTGCAGGAAGTTTTTCATGCGGTCCGGATGGATTGCCCCGCTGTTTACCGCCTCGATCAGTGCGCATCCGGGTTCGCTGCGATGGGTGCAATTGCTGAATTGACACTTTCCCAGATAGGGTGCAAATTCCCGAAAGCCTGTTTCGAGCTGTTGGCGAGAAATCTTGCCCAGGCGAAAACTGCGCACGCCGGGAGAGTCGATGATCTCGCCCCCATTGTGCAGAAAATGCAGTGTTGCCACGGAGGTTGTGTGCCGTCCCAGGCCGCTGGCCTCCGACAGTTCACCAATGGTTTCGTCCTGATGAGGTATCAATGCGTTGATCAGCGAAGATTTCCCTACGCCGGATTGTCCTACCAGAATGCTGGTTTCATTGGCAAGCCGTTCCATCAAGGGTTCCAGACCATGTTCCTGGCGGGCGCTGACACTGACCAGTGGATAGCCTATATCTTGGTAGTGACTGAATAACTGCTGAAATTTCTGCCACTCCACTGTATCCAGAAGGTCTGTCTTGTTGAGGGTGATCAGGGCCTTTACGCCGATCAATTCGGCGGCGACCAGATACTGGTCTGTGAGGTAGCCGGTAGGGACGGGTTTCGGTGCCAGCACGATGATGAGCTGGGTGATATTGGCCGCCAGGGGTTTGTCTCTGCCGCTGTAATCGGGTCGGGACAGCACGGTATCTCGGGGAAGGAGCGACACAACAATACCCTGATCGTCACCCGCCTTCTGCCAGAGTACGCGGTCACCGCAGACGATTTCTCCCAGATTCTGCCTGAACAGACAGTGATGGTTTTTCCCCACTTCGTCTTGGATGAGCAGATGCTGCCCATGCCGGCTGATAACCCTGCCATGACGTGTATCACTGTCCTCAGATGTCAGCAGTGCCTGTTCAACACGCCTGGAAAGCCGCTTACGCCGATCGTCCTGTAATTTGGCAATACGCTGACGCTGCTTGTTGGTAAGCCGCCTTTGGGCCATCAGCCGAGCTTAGTTGTTGAAGTGATAGTAGTTGTCATTCAGAAAGTTGGTGAGTGAATGGATGTCATCATCAAACAGTTTCTTGCCAAGGTTGGCATCACACATGCGTACTTGGGACTCCAGTCGGGGCAGGGAATCGACACGGCGTTTCTCACGCGTATAGACACCACTGTCGTGACAGCCGGTGCAATTGGTTTGATGGAAGTTTTCGGCGTGGAAATCCTCGCCAGCCTGAATACTTGTGCTGAAGATCAGAATCAGTGTCGTGAAAGTCAATTGCATTTTCATAGGTTTAAGCTCGTTTTGGGAGCCTCTGACTGAGTCCGGGCGCAAGATATTGAGTTCATGACTCATTCAGAGGATCCTTGGTGGTGGTTACTTGAGTTTAGAAGATAAATGGGAAATACGCACGGTTGCAGGAGGATGGCTGTGGTGAAATGCCGAATACAGTGGATCCGGGGTAAGGGTGCTGGCGTTGTCCCGATACATCTTGACCAGGCCGCTAATCAGTGCGGCTGCGCTGGATTGTTGTGCCGCATAGCTGTCTGCTTCGAATTCGTGCTTGCGCAACAGCGCTGAAAACAGGGGAGTGAAAAACGTGGTGAAAGTGGGGATGACCAGCAGAAACAACGCCAGCGCCATGGCATTGTCATGATGTGTCGCACCAAGCCCTTGGAAGAACCAGTTCTGCTGCTGTAACCAGCCAAGCAGTGCCAGCCCCGCCAGGGAAATCATGGACATGGACAGCATCATTTTCAGAATATGGCGGCGTTTGAAATGTCCCAGTTCATGGGCAAGCACGGCTTCGATTTCGTCAGCTTCCAGACCCTGCAGCAAGGTATCGAAAAAGACAATACGTTTGCTTTTGCCAAAACCGCTGAAATAGGCATTCCCATGACTGGAGCGTTTCGAACCATCCATGACGAACATGCCATTACTGTGAAAACCACAACGCAGCAACAGGTCTTCGAGTCGTTCCTTGAGTGACAGATCCTGCAACGGGCTGAATTTGTTGAACATGGGGGCGATGATCGTCGGGTAGGCCCAGGTGAAGAAAAGGGTGAAGCCCACCCATACTATCCAGGCCCATACCCACCAGCTGTTTCCGCTGTTGTTCATCAGCCACAGTATGCTGGCTACCAGCGGGGTGGTGATTGCCAGCATCAATAGCAGTTGCAGTAGCTGGTCAATCAGGAAACGTCGTGGTGTGGTGCGGTTGAAGCCGAATTTCTCTTCGACAACAAATGTCCGCCAGATGCTCAGGGGCAACTCCACCAGCGTAGACAAGGCCAGCACCGAAAGCAGCAGCCCGGTACCCCGCCATAGCGGGTCGATGTCAACGGCTTGCCATAACCCGTACAACCCGTTCAAACCGCCTCCCAGTGTAAAAACCAGAAGCAGAATAACGCCGGACAACAGTCCAATCCCCTCCAGGCGGATATTCGCCAACGTGTAGCTGGCGGCTTTTTGATGCTGTTCGAGAGAAATCCTTTCCGCAAAGGCCGCGGGTACCCGGTTGCGGTGCCGACTTACGGAACGCGCCTGTCGCCACAGCAACCACAATTCCAGGAGGAATCCACTACAGAGTACTAACAGAAAAAGCCAGGTAAAGTTGTTCATCCACAGGGAGTCATTTGCAGGCAAAAACACATTTTACGCAATACTTATCGATCATGTCGTAAAATGCACCTACTTTTTAAATTTTTGGGAAATGCCATGCCCATTTCACAGGACAACCTGATCTGGATCGATCTGGAAATGACCGGCCTGGATACGGAGAATGACCAGATTATTGAAATTGCCACCATTGTTACCGATTCGGAACTCAATATCCTGGCGGAAGGACCGGAAATCGCCGTGTTCCAGCCAGAAAAGGTGCTGGCCGGCATGGATGAATGGAATACCCGCCAGCACGGTGAATCCGGATTGGTGAAACGGGTGAGAAACAGCCGTTACGATCCGTCGCAAGCGGAAGCCGAGACCCTGGCTTTCCTGCGCGAGTGGGTACCCGCAGGTGCTTCTCCCATGTGTGGCAACAGCATTTGCCAGGATCGGCGCTTCATGGCGCGTCTGATGCCCGAACTGGAGCAGTATTTTCATTACCGCAATCTGGATGTGAGCACACTCAAGGAGTTGGC
>CAZFXI010000055.1:4971-16015 GCA_964522855.1 uncultured Sedimenticola sp. | reverse complement strand
TGGAGCAGTATTTTCATTACCGCAATCTGGATGTGAGCACACTCAAGGAGTTGGCAAAACGCTGGTCACCGGGGCTGGTAGAGGGTTTTAGCAAACAGGGATCCCATAGAGCCATGGACGATATCCGTGAATCCATCGCTGAACTGGCCTATTATCGTGCGAAATTTATCCGACTGTGATGGCCGCTTGTGCATGGCAGATTGCTGAGGCCAGATTCAAGGTTGTTGCTTGATTTCTTCGTCCGCTTTTTCCAGCGTTTCTTTCTCCATGGCTTGCTGGGCCGCTTCGGCTTCCTCGTTTTCCAAACCCACCACGTTCATGACTTCCTCAAACAGGGTCTTGTGAGGGGGTTGCCAGTCAGGCACGGTAATGATGGCTTTCGGATCTTTGGGCGCGCCTTCACCCTGAATGGGGGGCAGGGGTTGATAATCGCCCACGATACGTGCCAGTTGATCATCTTTAAAATACAGCGTCAGATGTTTTTCCAGCTCGATGTGGCCAATACCCATGCCGTAGTAATAATCCCAGCGATCATCGTGAAAAATATCCTGTGTCAACGCAGTGCCCATGACCAGCTGAACCTGTTTCTTGTGCATGCCGGGTTGCAACTGGTTCACATTGTCCTGGGTGATGAGATTGCCCTGAATGATCTGTGGACGATAGACAAATGGCAGCTTTTCCAGTGACTTGGGAATGGCATTGCCAAAAAAATCCCAGGTATCCTTGTCGATATCGATGCTGCTGCAAGCGCTCAGGCTTGCACTCAGGGCAACAGAAATGAGAAGCTTACGCATTGGCGTCCCGTGTAGACTGAAATAGTTTCAGGCGCACATGATAACGGATTCCGCCAATGGTGGCATCTGAATTGGAGAACGAAATACTATGGATCAGCAGACGATTCGTAAAGCCGGCTTGAAAGTGACCCTGCCCAGGATGAAGATTCTGGAAATCCTGGAGGAAAATGCTCAGCGGCACATGACCGCAGAAGATGTGTACAAGGAACTGTTGATGCGCGATGAAGAGATTGGTCTGGCGACGGTCTATCGCGTGCTGACCCAGTTCGAGGCCGCAGGTCTGGCGGAGCGCCACCATTTTGAAGGTGGGCAGGCGGTTTTTGAACTGAATCGCGGGGAACACCATGACCACATCGTATGCCTTACCTGTGGCAAGGTCGAAGAATTCATGGATGAAACCATCGAAAAATGTCAGGCGAAGATCGCCAAAAAACACGGTTTCACCATCGCGGATCATTCGTTGATTCTTTATGGAGAGTGTAACGATCCCAAATGCCCCAATCGCCCAAAATAATGGCGGCTACCCTTTGACCATTTCCCTGGCATGGGCCAGAGTTTGCTTGGTAATATTGGCGCCGCCGAGCATGCGTGCAATTTCTTCGACTCGTTGTTCCTGATTCAAGAGGGAAATCCGGGTTTCGGTGGTTTTCCCATCGGTGCTTTTACTCACTTGTAAATGCTGGTTGGCCTGGGAGGCCACTTGGGGCAGATGGGTGACGCACAACACCTGGTTTTGTGTGCCCAATTGTCTGAGCAGTTTTCCCACGGTTTCCGCAATGGCACCGCCGATGCCCACGTCCACTTCATCAAAGATCAGCGTGGGAATCCGGCTGCAATTGGTAGTAGCCACCTGAATTGCCAAACTGATGCGTGAAAGCTCACCACCGGAGGCAACTTTCGACAGCGGAGCTAGGGGTTGGCCGGGATTGGTGCTGACCATGAAGATGATCTGGTCTGCCCCGTTGGCAGAAAACTGTACTTCAGGCAGTGGCGTGATTTCCACCGCGAATCTTCCGCCCTTCAGCCCCAGCTGTTGCATACTTTCGGTGAGGAGTTTTTCGAGCCTGTTAGCGGCCTTGACGCGGCTTTGGGAAAGCTTTGTTGCCGCCGCCAGGGAGCGCTTTTCCAGATTCTCGACTTCCTGCTCCAGTTGGGCCAGGGTGGAGTCGGTGTTTTCCAGGTCGGATTGTTCCTGGGTCAGCTTGTCCAGCAATTCGGGCAATGCTTTGGCGGTGATGCGATGTTTACGCGCCAGTTCGTGGATGTCTCCCAGTCGCCGATCGATTTCCTGCAACAGTTGCGGGTTGTCTTCAACCCGGCTCGCATAATCCTGCAGTAGGCTGACGGCTTCTTCTACCTGGATTCTTGCGCTCTCCAGCAGTTCGGCGGCGGGTTGCAGCTGCTGATCGAGATTGAGCAGTTGCTCCACCTGCACACAGGCATGGGCAAGACCTGGCTGGGTCCCATGCTCGTCATCGAACAATAGCTGCAACAGAGCAGACAGGTCGCTACCCAGCTGTTCGGCATTGGCTAGCCGACGCTGTTTCGTGGCCAGTTCTTCCAGTTCGCCGGGCTGCAGTTGCAATTGCCTGAGTTCATCGATCTGAAATTGCAAATAGTCCAGGCGCTGGGTTCTGTCCAGTGATTGCCTCTGCAGTTCCTGAAGCTGCTGCTGCTTCAGCCGGTATTCCCGATACGTATCGCGCATGGCTGAAATCAGGGCTTCATGACTGGCGTAGGCATCCAGAAGTTCGCGCTGGGCACTGGTTTTCATCAGCAACTGATGCTCGTGCTGCCCGTGAATGCTTACCAGCTTGCTACCCAGTTCGTCCAGCAAGGCGGCAGGAACCGGACGGTTGTTTATAAAGGCGCGGGAGCGGCCATGACGAACCAGAATGCGGCGGACGATGCATTCGTCTTCGCTGTCCAGCGCATTGTCCCGCAGCCATTGTCTGATCTCGGGAATGCTGCCGAGATCGAATTCGGCATTGATTTCTGCCTGATCGCGGCCGTTGCGGATCATGCCCTTGTCTGCCTTGTTACCCAGTACAAGCCCCAGCGCATCGATGAGGATAGACTTTCCCGCCCCGGTTTCTCCTGTGAGTGCGGTCATGCCGGGAGTCAGTTCCAGGGCAAGCTCACGCACGATCACCAGGTCTTTCACCTGAATGTATTGAAGCATCAGGGATGCCCGCCCCAGCCCAGCTTGGCGCGCAACAGGTTGAAATGGTCGTGATCCACAGGGTGAAACAGGCGTATGGGTTTGGCGTATTTGCGTACGACCAGTTGCTCGCCCTCCTCCAGGGTCAGGCTGGACTGGCCATCGCAGGTTATCCGTACGTGGTTGGTGTCGGTGCGACCGCTGGTTTCGATGCAGATCTCGCTGTCGCCATGCACCACGATAGGCCGGTTGCTCAGGCGGTGGGGGCAGATGGGCACCAGGGCGATGGCGTCCAGGCTGGGTTCCAGCAAGGGGCCGCCACCAGACAGGGCATAGGCGGTGGAGCCCGTCGGTGTGGAAATGATGATGCCATCGGAGCGCTGGGAGTCCACATAATGGCCGTTGATGCGTGTTTCGAATTCGATCATGCGGGCGGTGTTCCACTTGTGCAGCACCACGTCATTGAGCGCCAGTTGCCGTTGTTGTTCACCGATGCGGGCTTCCAGGAGGAAACGTCGGTCCTCGATGTAATTTCCCTGCAGGATGGCAGTGAGCGCTTCCAACATGCGATCCGGCGAGATATCCACCAGGAAGCCCAGCCTTCCGAGGTTGATGCCTACCAGTGGGGTGTCCTCATCTGCCATTTCCCTGGCGGCGTTGAGAAAGCTGCCATCACCACCGACCACGATGGTCAGATCGCAGACACGCGCCAGTTCCGCCTTCGAGGGTAGATGGTCCTTCTGATTCAGGGCCAGTGCCGCGCTTCTTGCAAGATAGACTTTCAGCCCCATATCCACAAGAAAGCGGCGGAGCTTTTCCAGAGTGGGGACCAGGCTGCTGTCTCCAGGTTTGGCGATCAGGCCGATATGCTGAAATCTGCTGTTGAATTCGGACAATGTGCTGGTGGCTGAATGGTCAGGAATAGGCTACAAGATAACATTCATCAGAAAAAATGAAAGAGGCAGGGCAGTTGGCGATATAATTCCTCCACGAATCCCGGACGTATCCCAGGACATGCTAAACGAACAATCACTTAATGAGCGAGCCCAGCACTTTCTGAAAGTGCTTATCGAACGGTATATCCGCGAGGGACAGCCGGTGGGTTCGCGCACCCTGGCCAAAGACGCCGGCATGGAGCTCAGCCCTGCCACTATCCGCAATGTGATGGCAGATCTCGAAGACCAGGGGTTGATAGTTTCACCTCACACATCTGCGGGACGCGTACCTACCGTAAATGGTTATCGCGTGTTTGTGGATTCCCTGATTTCGCTGCAGCCGGTGGATAATCATTCCATCAAGCGTTTGCAAGGTGAACTGGAAGAAAGGGATGCCCCCCAGAACCTGATCGAAACCGCGTCGCGTTTCCTGTCCGGTCTGACGCACATGGCCGGCGTGGTGATGGTCCCGCGCCACGACCAGATCGTCATCCGGGAACTGCAGTTCGTGCATTTGTCAGACATGCGGGTATTGGCAATTCTGGTTACCAGCCAGGGTGAAGTGCTGAATCGCATCGTGGAAACTTCCCGCCTGTTCTCCCGTGACGAGCTGGAACAGGCCAGCCGCTTCGTCAATGCCCATTACAGTGGCCTGGAGCTGGATGCCATCAAAAGCAAGGTCGTCCGGGAAATGGAAGCCCACCAACAGGATGTGGACAAATTGATGCGCGAGGCGCTGACCATCGCCGACCAGGCGCTGCAGGATGAAGAAGAGGAGCAGGACTACGTCGTATCCGGCCAGACCAACCTGATGGACTTTGACGAACTGGCACAACTGGATCGTATCAAGATGATGTTTGATGCGTTTTCCGAAAAGCAGGAGATTCTGCATCTGCTGGATCGCTGCAGCCAGGCGGAAGGTGTGCAGCTATTCATCGGTGAGGAATCCGGCTATGGTCCCCTGGAGAAATGCTCCGTGGTCACGGCACCCTACGAGATGGGCAACACCGTGGTGGGGGTGCTGGGCGTGATCGGCCCCACCCGCATGGCCTATGACCGGGTGATCCCCATTGTGGACATCACCGCCAAAATGTTGGGAGCCGCCTTGAAATCGGCCTGAAGCATCCCTATTTTTCTTAAACACCATGATCTTTTTGCCTACCGGGCGAAAGGGTTTTTTTGACGTAAATTTGCTGGCAAGAGGTATTAGATGGATACAGAGCAGGAACACAGTAGTGGGGAGTTTGCGGAAACTGCCGAATCCGAAAGTGCTGAAAACCTGGAAAACCTGTCTTCCGAGAAGCTGGGGAAGCTGCTCGAGGACGCGCGCAACAAGGCAGATGAGCACTGGGATCAAGTCGTCCGCACCCGCGCAGAAATGGATAACCTGAAGAAACGCCATCAGCGGGAACTGGAGAATGCCCACAAGTATGGCCTGGAAAAGTTTGTCGGGGAATTGCTGAGTGTCTGGGACAGCCTGGAACTTGGCTACAATGCCGCCCGGGAAAACCACGACGTTGAAAAACTACTGGAAGGCACCGAACTTACCTTGAAAATGCTTGCAGATGCCATGAACAAATTTGGTGTAGAGCAGATCAATCCCGAGGGTGAAGCCTTCAATCCCGAATTGCACCAGGCCATGGGCATGGTGCCAACGGATGAAGTGCCACCGAATACAGTCGTGAATGTGGTGCAGAAGGGCTATCTACTCAATGGTCGTCTGGTACGCCCCGCGATGGTGATGGTGGCCCAGGCCGCGCAAACCTCTTGAATTTGGGAACTATGCCCCCATCTGCATAAGCAGTAATCAATTAGAACTGTAACTAACGAATTTTTAACGGAGAAATACAAATGGGCAGAATTATTGGCATCGATTTGGGTACAACCAATTCCTGTGTCGCCGTGATGGAGGGTGATCAGCCCAAGGTCATCGAGAATGCTGAGGGTGATCGTACCACGCCATCTGTGGTGGCCTATTCCCAGGACGGTGAGGTGCTGGTCGGTCAATCTGCAAAGCGACAGGCGGTAACCAACCCCCACAACACCCTGTTTGCCATCAAGCGCCTGATCGGACGCAAGTTTGATGATGAGGTGGTACAGCGTGATATCGAAATGGTGCCCTACAAGATCGTCAAGGCAGACAATGGTGATGCCTGGGTGGAAGTCAATGGAAAGAAAATGGCCCCGCCGGAGGTGTCCGCCAAGATTTTGCAGAAAATGAAGAAAACTGCAGAAGACTATCTGGGTGAAGAGGTTACCGAAGCGGTAATCACGGTTCCTGCTTATTTCAATGATTCGCAGCGTCAGGCCACAAAAGATGCCGGGCGCATTGCGGGCCTGGATGTAAAACGCATCATCAATGAGCCCACCGCGGCTGCATTGGCCTACGGGATGGACAAGTCACCGGGCGACAAGAAAATTGCCGTTTATGACTTGGGTGGTGGTACTTTCGACGTCTCCATCATCGAGATTGCCGAAGTGGATGGCGAGCACCAGTTTGAGGTCTTGTCCACCAACGGCGATACCTTCCTCGGTGGTGAGGATTTTGACATGCGTGTCATCGACTTCCTGGTCGAAACGTTCAAGAACGAACAGGGTGTCGACCTGCGCAATGATCCTCTGGCGTTGCAACGCCTCAAGGAAGCCGCGGAAAAGGCCAAGATCGAACTCTCCTCTGCCCAGCAGACGGACATCAATCTGCCCTATATCACTGCGGATGCCAGTGGTCCCAAGCACATGAACGTAAAACTGACCCGTTCCAAGCTGGAATCCCTGGTGGAAGAGCTGGTGGAACAGACCATTCAACCCTGCAAGGTGGCCTTGAAGGATGCCGGCATGTCTGCATCTGATATCGACGATGTTATTCTGGTCGGTGGTCAGACCCGGATGCCCAAGGTGCAGGAAACCGTGGAGAAGTTCTTCGGCAAGGCACCGCGCAAGGACATCAACCCGGATGAGGCGGTAGCTATCGGCGCGGCTATCCAGGGTGGTGTACTCTCCGGTGAGGTGAAGGATGTGCTGTTACTGGACGTTACTCCCTTGTCTCTGGGTATCGAGACCATGGGTGGCGTGATGACCAAGCTCATCGAGAAAAACACCACGATTCCGACAACCGCATCCCAGGTCTTTTCTACCGCAGATGACAACCAGGCCGCAGTTACCGTGCATGTGCTGCAGGGTGAGCGGGAAATGGCTTCTGCCAACAAATCCCTGGGGCGTTTTGATCTGACCGATATTCCACCGGCACCACGCGGTGTTCCACAGATCGAAGTGACCTTCGACATCGATGCCAACGGTATCCTGAATGTGTCCGCCAAGGACAAGGCGACTGGCAAGGAGCAAAGTATCAAGATCACGGCCTCTTCAGGTCTGAGTGATGAAGAGATCGAAAAAATGGTCAAGGATGCCGAAGCCCATGCCGAAGAGGACAAGAAGTTCCACGAGATGGTGGAAACCCGCAACCAGGCAGACGCCATGTTGCACGCCACCAAGAAATCTCTGGAAGAAATGGGCGACAAGGTCGAAGGTGCTGAGCGTGCCAATATCGAGAGCCTGATGAAGGAACTCGAAGAGGCCATGAAAGGCGATAGCAAGACCGCTATCGAAGCCAAGACCAAGGCGTTGGCGGAAGCATCCGGAAAGTTGGCCGAGCGCATGTATCAGGATACTGGTGAAGCTGCAGCCCAGGCAGATGCCGGCACGGCTCAGCCATCTGATGATGATGTGGTCGACGCCGAATTTGAAGAAGTCGATGACAAAAAATAAGACCTGAGATTGGTCTTGATTCTGAAAAGCCGGGAGTGGTTTCAACCGCTCCCGGATTTTTGCGTTTTGCTTGCTCCTGTGGTGGAGACAAAGCTTACTCTGACAGGATGAATCGTGTCCAAACGTGATTATTATGAAGTGCTGGGCATTACCCGTACGGCTACCAGCGTAGAAATCAAGAAAGCCTATCGCAAACTGGCGATGAAATACCACCCTGACCGGAACTCGGGAGAGGATGGTGAACAGGCAGAGATAAAGTTCAAGGAAGTCAAACTGGCCTACGAAGTGCTTTCCGATGATCAGAAGCGTGCGGCCTATGATCAGTTCGGCCATGCCGGTGTGGATGGCGCTGCCGGCATGGGCGGTGGTCCTGGCGGTTTTGGTGGTGCGGGGGGCAATTTCAGCGATATTTTTGGTGATGTGTTTGGTGATATCTTCGGTGGTGGCGGCCGGGGGGGGCACCGCCATCAGCGTGGCGCAGATATAGGTTATAACCTGGAGCTGTCCCTGGAAGATGCCGTCAAAGGCACCACGGTAAAGATAAGGATTCCCTCCCAGGTCAATTGTGATGCCTGTGGGGGCAGTGGTGCAAAAAAGGGAACGTCACCAAAAGCCTGCAGTACCTGCGGTGGCAGTGGCCAGGTGCGTATGCAGCAGGGATTTTTCATTGCGCAACAGACCTGTCCCACCTGTCATGGGCGGGGAATACAGATCGATGATCCCTGTCCAGCCTGCCGAGGGCAGGGACGCTTACAGAAGCACAAAACCCTGTCCGTGAAGGTGCCGGCGGGTGTGGATTCAGGTGATCGCATTCGTCTGGCTGGAGAAGGTGAAGCGGGGGAAAATGGCGGTCCTGCCGGAGACTTGTACGTGCAGATACACGTCAAGCCTCATCCCATCTTTGAACGCGACGACGCCAATCTTTACTGCGAAGTGCCTATCCCCTTTACCACGGCGGCGCTTGGTGGAGAGCTCGAGGTGCCAACGCTGGAAGGCAAGGGAAATCTCAAGATTCCGGCCGGAACACAGACCGGCAAGCAATTCCGTATTCGTGGCAAGGGCATCAAACCTGTACGTGGTGGCCCGATTGGCGATCTGTTGTGCAGAGTAGTCGTGGAAACGCCGGTCAACCTCAGTGACGAACAGAAGGAACTGCTGGGGAAGCTGGATGAATCACTGCAGGGCGGCGGGCGCAAGCACAGCCCCAATGCCAGTTCCTGGCTTGATGGGGTAAAGAACTTTTTCAAGGAGATGGGATTTTAGTTCATGAGGAAATATCATGATTAGAGTTGCAGTCGTCGGTGCAGCCGGCAGAATGGGAAAAGCGCTTGTTCAAGCGGTACATGCTACCGAGGGCATGGAACTCGAGGTAGCTACGGAATACCCCGAGTCCACGTTGATCGGTGCAGATGCAGGAGAAGTGGCCGGCGTCGGCAAGCTGGATGTCGCTATATCGGCAGACCTGGCACGATCCGCCGATCAATTTGATGTGGTTATCGATTTCAGTCGTCCGGAGGCGACGCTGCAGCACCTGGCTGTTTGCCGGGAACAGGGAAAGCAACTGGTGATCGGCACCACGGGTTTCAGCGAAGAGCAGAAACGGCAGATCGCTGAGGCCGCACAGGAGATCGCTATCGTGTTTGCCCCGAGCATGAGTGTGGGTGTCAACCTGTGCTTCAAGCTGCTGGATATCGCTGCCCGCGTGATGGGTGATGATGCGGATGTGGAAATCATCGAGGCGCACCACCGTCACAAGGTGGACGCACCGTCAGGCACCGCGATCCGCATGGGAGAAGTGGTAGCCGCAGCCTTGGGGCGCGATCTCGACGAAGTGGCGGTGTACGGGCGTCATGGCATCATCGGTGAACGGGATCGAAAAACTATTGGTTTCGAAACCATCCGTGCCGGGGATGTCGTTGGTGAACACAGCGTCTGGTTTGCAACCGAAGGGGAGCGGGTGGAAATAGCGGTGAAATCCTCCAACCGCATGACCTACGCCAATGGCGCTGCCAGAGCGGTGCTGTGGCTCAGGGACAAGGCCAACGGCCAGTTCGATATGCAGGATGTGCTGGGGTTGCGCTGATTCCCTACTATCCACTTCGGCCATGGGCTATCATAGAAAGTCATTCATGAGTGCCGGAGACAGGGGTTGCTGAAGCTGATCAAATTCATACTACTGCTGGGTGTTGCCTTGCTGGGTGCGGGTTTTGCATCGATCAATCCGGAGCCCGTTGCCGTGAATTTCTACTTGTATGACCTCAGCGTGCCCCTCGGGCTGTTGGTGCTGGTTGTGGTGGGTGTGGGAGCGGTGCTGGGTGTTTTCAGCAGTCTGCTACTGATGGCAAGGGTGCGCAGGGAGAATCAGCGGCTGCGTCGCCAGGCTCGCCTCGCCAGTGAGGAAGTCAATAATCTGCGCACCATACCAGTGAAGGACAGATAAGCCATGCTGGATCTGTTGTGGATATTATTGCCTGTTGCTGCCGCTTCCGGTTGGTGGGCGGCAAAGCGCCATATGGCCAAAGGCTGCGAAGACGCCGATCGTCTTACCACACCCGCCTACTTTCGCGGACTGAATTACCTGCTGAATGAAGAGCCGGACAAGGCCATCGACGTGTTTGTGCAATTGCTGGAAGTGGACAGTGAAACCGTAGAGACGCATCTGGCCCTGGGCAGCCTGTTTCGTCGTCGGGGCGAAGTGGAACGGGCCATCCGTATTCATCAAAACCTCATTGCCCGGCCAGCACTGGGGCAGGAACAGCGCGCCCAGGCATTGCTGGAACTGGGTATGGACTACATGCGGGCCGGTTTGTATGATCGTGCTGAAAATCTGTTCCTAGAATTGAAGGAAATGAAGCTGCATGTGCGCAAGGCACTGGAAAACCTGCTGGTCGTCTATCAACAGGAAAAGGACTGGCAGTCCTGCCTCAAAACCGCAGAAGAACTGGCCTCGCTGATCGATGATCCACTGTCACTGGAGCGTTCCCACTTTTACTGTGAGTTGGCCGAGGAGGCGTTGCGCAAGGGACAAAAAGACGCCGTAGGCAAGTTGTTGAAGAAAGCTGCTTCCGTGGATGGACACAGTGTACGGCCATTGCACATGCAGGCCCACATGGCCATGGAGCAGGGCGACTGCAAAGCGGCCATCCGCCTCATGAAACAGGCGGTGGAAAAGGATTCCTACTATCTGCCGGAGGTGTTGCCTGATCTGATGGAATGCTACCGGCGGCTGTCTGATCTGCCAGCGCTGAATGATTACTTGCAGGGCTTTCTTGGCAACGGTATGGATGTGGCGGTTGCCCTGTCCATTGCCGATATTATTTCCGAAACAGAAGGCGAGTCAGCCGCCAGAGCCTTTCTCAGCAAGGAAATGCATTTGCATCCAACCCTGA
>CAZFXI010000055.1:0-4871 GCA_964522855.1 uncultured Sedimenticola sp. | reverse complement strand
GAGTCAGCCGCCAGAGCCTTTCTCAGCAAGGAAATGCATTTGCATCCAACCCTGAAAGGTCTGCTGCATCTGATCGAGCTGAATGCTTCGCTGCCCGATATCCAGGCGGAGCAAATGCTGCTCAGCATGAAAACCCACGTCGAACAACTGCTGGCTGAACGCCCCGCCTATCAGTGCCGAAAATGTGGCTTCGTGGCAAACACCCTGCATTGGCAGTGCCCCAGTTGCCGCAGCTGGGGCAGTATCCGCCGCAAATCGGAACCCGAGGAAAAACAAACATGAGCACCAGCCCCGTCATCGTTGCACTGGATTTTCCTGATCAGGATGCCGCCATGGCGCTGGTCGATCAACTGCAGCCATCCCTGTGTCGATTGAAGGTGGGAAAGGAGCTGTTCACCCGCCTCGGCCCGTCATTTGTTGAAAAACTGGTGGGGAAAGGATTTGATGTTTTTCTGGATCTCAAGTTTCATGACATTCCCAACACTGTGGCGGCCGCCTGCGATGCGGCGGCTGATCTGGGTGTTTGGATGATGAACGTGCATGCTTCGGGTGGACGCAAGATGATGGAAACCGCAAGGGAGAGGCTGGCAGGAAAATCACATCAGCCCATGCTGATTGCCGTGACCATACTGACCAGTCTGGGTGAGGAGGATATTCACGAGATCGGTTTCCAGGGTACCCCGGGGGAGAATGTGTTGCGTCTGGCCTCACTGGCGGAATCTTCCGGGCTGAATGGTGTGGTTTGTTCACCCCTGGAAGCCGCTGCGATACGCAAGCAGGTTGGCAGCGATTTCCTGCTGGTGACTCCGGGCGTGCGCCCCGCCAGTGCAGCCCTGGACGACCAGAAGCGGGTGATGACGCCGGCAGATGCGATGGCAGCGGGATCGAGTTATCTGGTGATCGGCCGTCCAGTGACCGCCGCCTTGGATCCGTTGCAGACACTGAAGGATATCAACGCCTCACTGTAGTATGCGCTTTAAGTAGAGTGATTCTGGGAAACACATGTAACTAGCGGATAATAAAGGGGTAATATCCCTGTGCTCTTTGCTTCTCCCCAGCTTTGCCATGGTAAAAATTTACTGCTGCCATAAAGAAAAACTAGGGGCGGCAAAGGCCAGTATCTGTTAATTTTAGAAAATTAGGATGTTGTTGACCCGTCCCGACGAAAAGCATTCGAATTATTCATCTAGGTCAACCCAAATTCCAGGAGATTGCCGCATGATCAAACCGATTGGCTCTGATACTCTGCTTCCACTGTTCGTCTACGACTCTGAAAAGCACCACGCTTTGATGAAAGAAGCGGAAAGCCTGCCTTCCGTTACCCTTACTTCCCCGGCGGCTGGCAACGCTGTCATGCTCGGCGGCGGTTACTTCACGCCCCTGAAAGGCTTCATGAACGTGGCGGATGCCATGGGCGCAGCCGAGAAGATGACCCTCACCGACGGTTCCTTCTTTCCTGTGCCGGTGATGAACCTGGTCGATGATGATGCTATCGCCTCCATCGGTGATGCCAAGCGCATCGCCCTGCGCGATCCCAACATGGAGGGCAATCCCGTATTGGCCGTCATGGACGTGGAAAACATCGAGAAAGTCAGCGAAGACCAGATGGCCACCATGCGCGACAAGGTATATCGTACCGATGATCCCGAGCATCCCGGCGTAGCGGCATTCATGTCCCAGGGCCGCAATGCCATTTCCGGCCCCATCCAGGTGCTGAACTTCTCCTATTTCCAGGCCGATTTCCCCGATACCTTCCGTACTGCCGTGGAAATCCGCAACGAGATCAAGGAACACGGCTGGAACACCGTGGTCGCTTTTCAGACCCGCAACCCTATGCACCGTGCCCACGAAGAGCTGTGCCACATGGCCATGAAGGACGTAAACGCCGATGGTGTGGTCATCCACATGCTGCTGGGCAAGCTCAAGCCGGGTGATATTCCTGCTCCCGTACGCGATGCCGCTATCCGCAAGATGGCCGAGCTGTATTTCCCACCCAACACCGTGATGATTACCGGTTATGGCTTCGACATGCTCTATGCCGGTCCTCGCGAGGCGGTATTGCACGCCTATTTCCGTCAGAACATGGGTGCCACTCACTTCATCGTGGGTCGTGACCATGCCGGTGTGGGCGATTACTATGGAGACTTCGACGCCCAGACCATCTTCGATGAGGAAGTGCCGGAAGGCGCCATGGAGATCGAAATCTACAAGGCCGACCACACCGCCTATTCCACCAAGCTGGACAAGGTGATCATGATGCGCGATGCACCCGAGGGTCATACCAAGGAAGACTTCGTGCTGCTGTCCGGCACCAAGGTGCGCGAGATGCTGGGTCGTGGCGAAGCGCCTCCCCCCGAGTTCTCCCGTCCTGAAGTGGCCAAGATCCTCATGGACTACTACCAGTCTTTGAACGACTGAATCGTCTCAGGTTAGACTACAAAGCCCGCTTTCGAGCGGGCTTTGTTGTTTTCGGAGAATCTGCAACATGAAAAAACGCTTTCAAATCCTGTCCATGGAAGATATTCATGATGGCTTTCTCAAGCTGAAGCGCTATCGCCTGCAGCATGAGTGTTTCGCTGGAGGCTGGTGCCCACAAATTCAGCGCGAACGGGTGGAAGGCAATCACGCCGTTTCTGTGTTGCTCTATGATCCTGATGAAGATGCGGTGGTACTCATCGAACAGTTTCGCATCGGCGCCCTGGGGCATGGGGATGATCCCTGGTTGCTGGAAACCGTGGGTGGCTATCTGGAGAAGCATGAGGAAACGGAAGAAGTCGCCCGCCGGGAAACCCGGGAGGAAACCGGCTGCGAACTGCTGGATCTGACGTTCATCGGTCGCTTTTTCACAACCCCGGGCTGGTGTGGTGAGCGTATCTCGCTGTATTGCGGGCGGGTAGACAGCCGTAATGCCGGCGGCATACACGGGTTGGACGCAGAAGGTGAGGATATCCGGGTGGAAGTGATGCCCTTCAATGCAGCCATCGAACAACTGTTTGTGCGTGCCAATTCCACCAGTATCGTCGTGGGCCTGCAATGGCTGCGGCAGCACCGGGAGGAACTGCGCCAGCGCTGGTCATGAGGCGCGCCACACCATGTGGCGATGCGGGATGCCGGCGTCATCGAATACGCCCCCCTCGGCAATGAAGCCTTGCTTTTCATAAAAAGGCATGGCCCGTACCTGAGAGGCCAGAATCAGTTTCCTAAAGCCTCGTTTCCGTCCTGCTTCCATCAAGGCCAGAAGCAGGGCGGTACCCACCCCGTGACCGCGCCATTCCTGGAGCACCGCCATACGGCCGATATGCCCATCTGGGAGCAGTCGTCCCGTACCGATGGGGTTACCCTCGGCGTCCTGGGCGATCAGGTGCAGACATTCCGGGTCCAGGCCATCCCATTCCAGCTTTACGGGAACATGTTGCTCTTCGACGAAGACTTTCTCCCGTACCAACCGCAGGGCTGCACTGTCCTGGGGCCAGTGTGCCAGACGAATATAGTAGCTGTTATCAGTCATCTTCAAACTCCAGCCAGCCCCGGTTGAAAAGCTCCGTAGCAGCCATGATCAGGGGATGGTCAGGGTCGTAGTGGCTGAACAGACGCGCACCGATCTCCGCATCGTCACAGAGTCCCACGATTGCAGCGCTGCATTCCGGCGGCAACTCGAACAATTCACCGCATGCAAACAGGTATAGCCGGTCGTTCTTTCCTGTAGCCCAGGCGAAGCGGCTGAAGGGGTGACGTCGTAGTGAAAGGGTTTGCAGTTTCTCCAACAGTTCCGCCGTGGTGACGGGCGATTCTGGCGGATCGATGAACAGATGTTCCTTGACCTCGGTCGAAAAGCAACCAAACCAGCGCTGTTTCAGTTCAGCATTGTTAAGCCAGGAGCCAAGCTGGCGATCAATCTGGGTGAAGGCATCCGCCTGTATTTGCGAAGGGCTTTGCTGCTGCTTGAGCGCGGAGTCCTGGAAGTGCTGTTTCTCGGGAACCTGTTCCAGAAGATACTGGGCGAAGCTGTCCAGCATCTCCGCCACAGAAGGAGCGCGCAGGCCCACGGACCAGGTCATGCAATCGTCGTCTTCCGCTATCCCCCAGTGCGCCATCCCGGGGGGGAGATAGAGCACGTCGCCAGATTCCAGTGTCCATTCCGCTTCGGACTCGAATTCCTCGAGGATGCGCACCGGCAAATTCGGTAGCAGGGCGTCAGATGCGGCCAGGTTGCCAATCTGCCAGCGGCGCCTGCCCTGTGCCTGAATGAGAAATACATCATAGGTGTCTGTATGCGGACCGACAGAACCGTCGGTAACGGCGTAGCTGATCATGATGTCGTCGAAGCGCCATGAGGGGATGAAATAAAACAGTTTCATCAATGCCGCGATGGAAGGAATGTACTTGTCCACATCCTGCACCAGTAGCGTCCAGTGGGTTTCCGGTAATGCGGCGAAAGTACTTTCGTCAAAGGGACCATGGCGCAGTTCCCAGTCGTTTTCACCCCGTTGCAGCACCATACGCGACTCCACTTCCTGCTCGCAGGCCAGTCCCGCCAGTTCTTCCGGCGACAGGTCGAAGCTATAGTCTTGCAGGGCGTTGCGCATCAACAGCGGCTTTTTCTGCCAGTATTGGTCGAGAAAGTCCTGGGTGGACAGGTTGTGGGGAAGCTGTAGCCGCATGGAAAACAGTAGTCTCATGTAGGATGTCAATCGCAGTTTATCCTATTCGGGCAATAGCGGCAGAAGTGGGAATTTTCACTTGTTTTTAGTGAAAAATACGGTATCCTTTTGCCCCTTCGGAGAGGTGGCAGAGCGGTTGAATGCACCGGTCTTGAAAACCGGCATGGGTTTGTAGCCCATCCAGGGTTCGAATCCCTGCCTCTCCGCCAT
>CAZFXI010000054.1:0-19699 GCA_964522855.1 uncultured Sedimenticola sp. | reverse complement strand
CGGCCCGCCGCGAGATATTACCAGACCCCAAATTCGGAAGTCTGACCCTGGCCAAATTCATCAACATGGTGATGGTCGATGGCAAGAAATCAGTTGCCGAGCGCGTGCTGTATGGTGCGCTGGATCAGATCGCCGAGAAGAAAGATGGGGATCCTCTGGAGTCTCTGGAGTTGGCATTGGAAAATGTGCGTCCCGTCGTGGAAGTAAAATCCCGCCGCGTGGGTGGTGCAACTTATCAGGTGCCCGTCGAGGTGCGTCCTTTGCGTCGTAACGCGCTGGCCATGCGCTGGTTGATCGAGGCAGCACGCAAGCGTAGCGAAAAATCCATGGCTGATCGCCTTGCGGGCGAATTGATGGATGCATCCGATTCTCGTGGTACTGCGGTGAAGAAGAAGGAAGACACACATCGCATGGCAGAAGCCAACAAGGCCTTCTCCCACTACCGCTGGTAATTTTCTAGAACATTAAGCTCTTTTACAGTTTTATTTTTTCAGGACGGATATAACCGTGGCACGTAGCACACCTATCGAGCGTTATCGCAATGTCGGCATCATGGCGCACATTGATGCGGGTAAAACCACCACTACAGAGCGCGTGCTGTATTACACAGGTGTGTCTCACAAGATCGGTGAAGTGCATGACGGCGCGGCTACCATGGACTGGATGGAGCAGGAGCAGGAGCGCGGTATCACCATTACCTCTGCTGCGACCACCTGTTTCTGGAAAGGTATGGCCGGAAACTTTCCCGAGCACCGCATCAATATCATCGATACGCCGGGACACGTCGACTTCACCATCGAAGTAGAGCGCTCCCTGCGCGTACTCGACGGCGCGGTATTCGTGTTGTGTGCCGTGGGTGGCGTGGAGCCTCAGTCCGAGACCGTCTGGCGTCAGGCCAACCGTTACGAAGTGCCGCGTATGGCCTTCGTCAACAAGATGGATCGCATGGGCGCCAATTTCTTCCGTGTAGTGGAGCAGCTCAAGGATCGTCTGGGTGCAATCGCCGTTCCCATTCAGGTGCCCATCGGCGCCGAGGAAGATTTCAGTGGTGTTATCGACTTGATCAAGATGAAGTCCATCGTCTGGAGTGACGAAAACATGGGCGTGGATTTCCATTACGAAGATATTCCCGCCGACATGCAGGACGTTGCTGACGAGTGGCGTGCCAACATGATCGAGGCGGCAGCCGAAGCCAACGACGAGATGATGGAAAAGTATCTCGAAGGAGAGGAACTGACCGAAGATGAAATCATAGAAGGTCTGCGCTTGCGCACCCTGAGCCTGGAAATTACGCCGGTAACCTTGGGTTCTGCATTCAAGAACAAGGGCGTGCAGGCCATGCTCGACAAGGTCATCGAGCTCATGCCTTCCCCAGTGGATGTGCCGCCGATTAAAGGCGAGCTGGATGATGGTTCAGAAGCTGTTCGGCATGCTTCTGATGACGAGCCGTTTTCTGCCTTGGCCTTCAAGATTGCCACCGATCCGTTCGTGGGTACCCTGACCTTTTTTCGTGCCTATTCGGGCGTGGTGAATGCGGGTGGTAGCGTATACAACCCCGTGAAGCGCAAGAAGGAGCGCATGGGTCGTATCCTGCAGATGCATGCCAACTCCCGTGAAGAGATCAAGGAAGTTCGCGCCGGCGATATCGCTGCCGCGGTAGGCCTCAAGGATGTCACCACAGGTGATACCCTGTGTGATCTCAAAGAGCAGATCGTGCTGGAGCGCATGGAATTTCCCGAGCCTGTTATCTCGGTTGCGGTTGAGCCAAAGACCAAAGCGGACCAGGAAAAAATGGGCGTCGCCCTGCAGAAGCTGGCGCAGGAAGATCCTTCCTTCCGTGTTCACACCGATGAAGAGTCCGGTCAGACCATCATCTCCGGCATGGGCGAGCTGCATCTGGACATCATCGTCGATCGCATGAGGCGTGAGTTCAATGTGGAAGCCAACGTGGGTGCTCCCCAAGTGGCCTACCGCGAGACCATTCGCAAGGCTGTCGAAGCGGAAGGCAAGTTCGTACGTCAGTCCGGTGGTCGCGGTCAGTATGGTCATGTGTGGCTCAAGATCGAGCCGCTTACGGATAGCGAAGAAAACTACGAGTTCGTCAACAATATTGTGGGTGGTGTGGTTCCGCGTGAATACATTCCTGCGGTTGACAAGGGTATTCAGGAGGCCATGCAGAGTGGTGTTATCGCCGGTTATCCCGTCGTTGATATCAAGGTGACCCTTTACGATGGTTCCTACCATGAAGTGGATTCCAACGAGCAGGCATTCAAGATCGCCGGTTCCATGGGCTTCAAGAACGGTGTTGCAGAGGCTGATCCTGTGCTGCTCGAACCCGTCATGAAGGTGGAAGTGGTTACGCCTGAAGAGTACATGGGTGATGTCATCGGCGACCTGAACAGCCGTCGTGGTATGGTGCAGGGCATGGAAGACAACCCCGCCGGTAAGATCATCAAAGCGGAAGTGCCACTTTCTTCCATGTTCGGTTACGCAACGGACTTGCGTGGTGCTACCCAGGGTCGTGCCAACTACAGCATGGAATTCTCCAAATACAATGAAGTGCCGCAAAGCATCGCGGACAGCATCGTAAACAAGTAATTCAGATTTCGTTGAAAAGGTAAGCTACAGTGTCTAAAGAAAAATTTGAAAGAACCAAACCCCATGTAAACGTGGGCACCATTGGTCACGTAGACCACGGTAAAACCACGCTGACGGCGGCGATCACGACCGTACAGGCGGCGAAGTTTGGTGGTGAGACCAAGGCTTACGACCAGATCGACAATGCCCCGGAAGAGCGCGAGCGTGGTATCACCATTGCCACCGCCCACGTGGAATACGAGTCTGATGCCCGTCACTACGCCCACGTGGACTGCCCGGGCCACGCGGATTACGTCAAGAACATGATCACCGGTGCGGCGCAGATGGACGGCGCGATTCTGGTGGTCTCCGCCGCAGACGGCCCCATGCCCCAGACCCGTGAGCACATCCTGCTGTCACGTCAGGTTGGCGTGCCGTACATTATCGTGTACCTGAACAAGGCCGACATGGTGGACGACGAAGAGTTACTGGAACTGGTCGAGATGGAAGTGCGTGAACTGCTGGACGAATACGAATTCCCCGGTGACGACACCCCCATCATCATCGGTTCTGCGCTGAAGGCGCTGGAAGGAGACGAGTCCGAGATCGGCATTCCCTCCATCACCAAGCTGGTCGAGGCGCTGGATACCTACATCCCCGAGCCCGAGCGTGCCATCGATGGCGCCTTCCTGATGCCGATCGAAGACGTGTTCTCCATCTCTGGTCGTGGCACCGTGGTGACCGGTCGTATCGAGCGTGGCATCGTCAAAGTAGGCGAAGAAGTCGAAATTGTCGGTATCCGTGATACCCAGAAGACCACCGTGACCGGTGTGGAAATGTTCCGCAAGCTCCTCGACGAAGGTCGTGCGGGTGACAACGTCGGCGTATTGCTGCGTGGCACCAAGCGTGACGAAGTGGAGCGTGGCCAGGTGCTGGCGCATCCGGGCACCATCAACCCGCACACCCACTTCGAATGTGAAGTGTATATCCTGAGCAAGGACGAAGGCGGCCGTCACACCCCGTTCTTCAACAACTACCGTCCCCAGTTCTACTTCCGTACCACGGACGTGACCGGCGCCTGTGAGTTGCCGGAAGGCGTGGAAATGGTCATGCCGGGTGACAACGTGAAGATGACGGTGAAGCTGATTGCACCGATCGCGATGGAAGAAGGCTTGCGCTTCGCCATTCGTGAAGGTGGCCGTACTGTCGGCGCCGGTGTTGTTTCCAAGATTATCGAGTAAGCATTATGGCTAACCAGCGTATCAGAATCAGACTAAAGTCCTTCGATCATCGATTGATAGATCAATCTACCAAGGAGATCGTGGATACAGCGAAGCGTACTGGTGCCCGGGTCAAGGGTCCAATTCCGCTTCCAACGCGCAAAGAGCGCTTTACTGTGCTGATTTCACCGCATGTTAACAAGGATGCGCGTGACCAGTACGAGATTCGCACCCACAAGCGCCTCATGGACATCATCGACCCTACCGACAAGACGGTAGATGCGCTGATGAAATTGGATCTGGCCGCTGGGGTAGATGTTCAGATCAAGCTGAACTGAGGTTTTTAATCATGGCATTAGGATTAGTCGGACGCAAAGCAGGTATGACTCGGGTCTTCAATGATGACGGCGTTTCTGTACCTGTGACTGTTGTTCAGGTAGAGCCCAACCGCGTTACGCAGGTTTGCACGCCCGAAACGGATGGTTATCAGGCCGTGCAAGTGACTGTTGGCAAGCGTAAAGCCAGTCGTGTGAGCAAGCCCCTGGCCGGACATTTTGCCAAGGCTGGTGTCGAGGCAGGTCGCGGCTTGTGGGAGTTTCGCCTGGAAGATCATCAGGGCGATGTCCCTGAAGTGGGCAGTGAGATCAAGGTCGATCTGTTCGAGACCGGACAGAAAGTGGATGTCAGCGGCATCTCCAAGGGCAAGGGATTCCAGGGTGGTGTAAAACGCCACAACTTCAAGATGCAGGATGCTACTCACGGTAACTCCATTTCACACCGTGCGCTTGGTTCCATTGGCCAATGTCAAACCCCTGGGCGGGTGTTCAAGGGCAAGAAGATGGCCGGACACATGGGTAGCGAAAAGGTGACTGTGCAAACCCTCGAGATTGTTCGTGTGGATGCAGAGCGCGGTTTGTTGTTGATCAAAGGGGCCGTACCTGGTGCTCCTGGTGGTGATGTCATCGTCACGCCAGCGATCAAATTGAAGAATAAGGGCTAAGTCATGGACTTGAATGTAACAGGCGGGGCTTCCCTGCAGGTATCTGACGCCGTTTTTGGTGCCGACTTCAAAGAGGCGCTGGTTCATCAGGTGGTAACTGCCTATATGGCAGCCGCCCGCTCTGGAACCAAGGCGCAGAAGAATCGCGCTGCCGTCAGTGGCGGTGGTATTAAACCTTTCCGTCAGAAAGGTACAGGTCGTGCGCGTCAGGGTACGATTCGTAGTCCCATCATGCGCAAGGGTGGTGTTACTTTTGCCGCACAGCCTCGCAGCTATGCGCAGAAAGTGAACAAGAAGATGTATCGTGGTGCATTGCGCTCCATCCTCTCGGAATTGTTGCGCCAGGAGCGCCTGGTGGTCGTCGACAGCTTTGCCGTTGACGCTCCCAAGACCGGGGAACTGGTCGGCAAGCTCAAGGATCTGGGCATGGAAGACGTGCTTATCATTACGGCGCAGCTGGACGAGAATATGTTGCTTGCAGCACGCAATCTCTACCATGTGGATGTTCGTGATTCGGAGCAACTGGATCCCGTGTCCCTGGTGGGATACGAAAAAGTGCTGATGACCGCAGAAGCGTTGAAAAAGATCGAGGAGCAGCTGGCATGAGTAGTAAAGAACGTTTGTTGAAGGTACTGCTCGGTCCTCTGACTTCGGAGAAAACAGCTAATGCAGCAGACAATGCGCAGCAGTTTACTTTCAAGGTAGTGACTGATGCGACCAAACCCGAGATTGCGGCTGCCGTCGAAATGCTTTTCGAGGTCAATGTCGAGAAGGTACAGACCGTCAACGTCAAGGGCAAGCGCAAGCGTTTTGGCCAGATTCAGGGGCGTCGCAAGGACTGGAAAAAGGCCATCGTGCGTCTGGCCGAAGGTCAGGATATCGATTTTGGAGCCGGCGCCTGAGGGCGCGGCGCAACCAAGTTTACGTAAAGCGGAAGCAGAAAGATGCCAATCGTTAAAGCTAAACCGACATCACCGGGTCGCCGGTTTGTCGTTCAGGTAAAAACTCCTGGACTGCATAAAGGCGCACCTTATGAGCCTCTGGTGGCCAAGAAGTCCAAGACGGGCGGTCGTAACAACCAGGGACGTATCACCACCCGTCATCGTGGTGGTGGTCACAAGCAACGCTATCGGATCATCGATTTCAAGCGCGACAAGGACGGCATCGCGGGTGTGGTCGAGCGTCTGGAATATGATCCCAATCGCAGTGCGCATATTTGCCTGATCAAATATGCAGATGGCGAGCGCCGCTATATTATTGCTCCCAAAGGGCTGCAGGCTGGCGACAGCATTCAGTCCGGTATCGAGGCACCCATCGAGGCCGGTAACGCCTTGCCTCTGCGCAATATACCCGTGGGTAGCACCATTCACTGCATCGAGATGAAGGTGGGCAAGGGTGCTCAGATCGCCCGTAGTGCCGGCACCTCTGCGCAATTGGTTGCGCGTGAAGGTGATTACGCTACCCTGCGTCTGCGCTCCGGTGAGATGCGCAAGATTCACGCAGATTGTCGCGCCACTATCGGTGAAGTCGGCAATTCCGAGCACAGCCTGCGCAAGCTGGGCAAGGCCGGTGCCACACGCTGGCGCGGTATTCGTCCCACCGTTCGTGGTGTGGTCATGAATCCGGTTGATCACCCACATGGTGGTGGTGAAGGCCGTACTTCCGGTGGTCGCCATCCGGTAAGTCCGTGGGGTGTCCCTACAAAGGGTTACAAGACCCGCAGTAACAAGCGTACCGATAAATTCATCGTACGCGATCGTCGCCGTAAGTAATCGGGTGAGGTAAGAGAATAATGCCACGTTCAATACGTAAAGGTCCTTTCGTCGATCATCATCTGATGAAGAAAGTGGACGATGCCGTAGCGACCAATAACCGTCGTCCTATCAAGACCTGGTCGCGTCGCTCCATGATCCTGCCGGATATGGTGGGGCTGACAATCGCGGTACACAATGGTCGTCAACATGTTCCCGTACTAGTTTCGGAAAACATGGTTGGACATAAACTCGGCGAATTTGCGTTGACGCGTACTTATCGTGGTCACGCTGCCGACAAGAAAACCAAGCGTTAAGGAGCAGGATATGCAAGCAGTAGCAAAATTGCGTCATGCACGCCTGTCTGCACAGAAGGGGCGTCTGGTTGCCGATCAGATCCGGGGCTTGCCAGTAGAGCGTGCGCTGGAAACCCTGCAGTTCAGCAAGAAAAAAGGTGCTGCGCTGATCAAGAAAATTCTGGATTCTGCGATCGCAAACGCAGAAAACAACGAAGGTGCCGATGTTGATGAGCTCAAGGTCACAGCCATTATGGTTGACGAAGGACCTACCATGAAGCGCATCCGGGCAAGAGCAAAAGGCCGTGCGAGCAAGATTTTGAAACGCACCAGCCATATAACCGTCACCGTTGGCGACGAGTAAGCAGGCAGAGTTATGGGTCAAAAAGTACATCCAATCGGTATCCGCTTAGGCATCGTCAAGCAGCATACTTCCAAGTGGTACGCGGACAGCAGCAACTATGCAGATCTGCTCAACCAGGATCTGACGGTACGTGATTTTCTGAAGAAGAAACTGGCACATGCTTCCGTGTCGCGTATTCAGATCGATCGCATGGCGAACAATGCACACATTACCGTGCATACGGCGCGCCCGGGCCTTGTGATCGGCAAGAAAGGCGAAGACATCGATGCTCTGCGCCGCGAGGTGTCCCACATGATGGGTGGCCCCGTACACATCAGTATCGAGGAAATTCGCAAGCCTGAACTGGATGCCCAACTCGTGGCTGAAAGTATTGCCCAGCAGCTGGAACGGCGCATCATGTTCCGCCGCGCCATGAAGCGTGCGGTACAAAACTCCATGCGCCTCGGTGCAGAAGGGATCAAGGTGAACATCTCCGGTCGCTTGAACGGCGCCGAGATTGCGCGCAACGAATGGTATAGGGAAGGCCGAGTGCCTTTGCATACTTTGCGGGCAGATATCGATTATGGTACAGCAGAAGCTGAAACCACTTACGGCATCATCGGCATCAAGGTCTGGATCTTCAAGGGCGAGATCTATGGTGATGAAGCCTTGCTGGAGTCCAAATCCGGCAAGAAAGGCAAGAAATCCGGCGGGAGAGGCTAAGTCATGTTGCAGCCAAAGCGTACCAAATTTCGTAAACAACACACAGGGCGTAACCGCGGCCTGGCACAGCGTGGAAGTAGTGTCAGCTTTGGTGAATTCGGCCTGAAGGCTACCGGTCGAGGCCGTATTACCGCACGCCAGATCGAAGCTGCACGTCGTACCATTACCCGTCGTGTAAAGCGGGGCGGTAAATTGTACATCCGGGTATTTCCGGACAAGCCGATTACCAAGAAGCCACTGGAAGTGCGGATGGGTAAAGGTAAGGGTAACGTTGAATATTGGGTGGCGCTGGTGCAGCCCGGCCGTATGCTCTACGAGATCGAGGGCGTATCGGAGGAGCTGGCGAGAGAGGCGTTCAAGTTGGCCGCCGCCAAGCTGCCTGTGGCAACAACTTTTGTTAAACGGACAATAATGTGATGAAGGCGAGTGAACTGCGGGACAAGTCCCTGGATGAGCTGAAGCAGGAATTGCACGATAAACTCAAAGAGCAATTCAGTCTGCGCATGCAGCATGGCACCGGCCAACTGGCACGTCACCACGTTGTGAAACAGGTGCGTCGCGATATCGCACGTATCAAGACAGTAATGAACGAAATGCGGAAGGCAGGTTAGTGATGAGCGAGCAAGGCCAGACAAACCGTACACTGCAAGGTAGAGTCATCAGTGACAAGATGGACAAGTCCATCACCGTGCAGATTGAGCGTCGGGTTAAACATCCCATCTACGGAAAATTCATTCGCCGTTCCACCAAGGTGCATGCCCACGACGAGAACAACGAATGTCGTGCAGGTGATGTGGTGGTGGTGGAACAATGCCGTCCGCTTTCCAAGACCAAGAAATGGCGTTTCGTCAAGCTGGTCGAAAGAGCAAATTGAGTAATGCTTTGACGTTTCGTCAAAGATACTGACTGACAACATAAGGGTAGTGTCATGATCCAGATGCAAACCATACTGAACGTTGCCGATAACAGTGGCGCCAAACGTGTTCAGTGCATCAAAGTACTGGGCGGTTCACATCGCCGATACGCTGGCGTCGGGGATATCATAAAAGTGTCCGTAAAGGACTCCATTCCCCGTGGCAAGGTAAAAAAGGGTGATGTTTATAATGCGGTGGTCGTTCGTACCAAGAAAGGTGTGCGCCGCCCTGATGGCTCCGTTATCCGTTTCGATGGTAATGCGGCCGTACTGCTCAACACCCAACTGCAACCCATCGGCACCCGTATTTTCGGCCCGGTGACCCGTGAATTGCGTGGCGAACGGTTTATGAAAATTATTTCGCTGGCTCCAGAGGTGCTTTGAGGAATAGTCATGGCAAGCAAAATTCGTAAAGGTGATGACATCATCGTCCTGGCGGGCAAGGACAAAGGCAAGCGCGGCACGGTGCTTCAACTGGTTGGAGATAACCGTGTGCTGGTTGAGAATATCAACCTGGCAAAAAAGCATGCCAAGCCCAATCCAATGAAAGGCGAACCTGGCGGTATCGTGGAAAAGGAAATGCCCCTGGATATTTCCAATGTCGCTTTGTTCAATCCGGTAAGCAACAAGGCCGATCGCGTGGGTTTCAAGACTCTGGATGATGGCCGTAAAGTGCGTATATTTAAATCCAACGGCGAAGTCGTGGACGTCTGAGGCAAGTAATCCAATGGCTAGGTTACAGGATCATTATAAAGAACAGGTAATTCCCTCGCTGATCGAGAAATTCGGTTACAAGAGCGTTATGCAGGTGCCTCGTATCGAGAAAATCACCCTCAACATGGGTGTAGGCGAGGCGACCGGGGACAAGAAAATTCTCCAGAATGCGGTTGGAGATATGGTACAGATTGCCGGGCAGCGGCCTGTGGTGACTCTTGCCAGGCGATCTGTTGCCGGATTCAAAATTCGTGAAGGTTGGCCCATCGGTTGCAAGGTGACCTTGCGTGCCGAGCGTATGTACGAATTTCTTGATCGTCTGGTGAACATCGCGATACCAAGAATACGGGATTTCCGTGGATTGAACCCCAAATCATTCGATGGCCGCGGCAACTACAGCATGGGCGTCAAGGAACAGATCATTTTCCCGGAAGTGGAATATGACAAGATTGATGTCCTGCGGGGTATGGATATTACCATTACCACCAGTGCAGGTAGCGATGAGGAAGGCCGAGCCCTGCTTGAGGGGTTCAACTTTCCCTTCAAGTAACTGATTATTAAGAGAGTCCAGGATACTATGGCAAAGAAAAGCATGATCGCCCGTGAAAACAAGCGGGCCAGTCTCGCAGCAAAGCATGCGGCAAAGCGTGTCGCGCTGAAGGCTGTTATCAAGAACCCGGAAAGCAGCCTCGAGCAAGTGGATGAAGCTGTGTTGGCACTACAGAAATTGCCTCGGGATTCCAGCCCGGTCAGGAAGCAGCGTCGCTGCCGTATCACCGGTCGTCCACATGCTGTTTATCGCAAGTTCGGTCTGTGCCGCAATAAACTGCGTGAGGCGGCAATGCGCGGTGACGTACCCGGCCTGACAAAAGCCAGTTGGTAAGTGTTTTTTGTCGCCCATTCAGTGGCGGCGCAGAAAAACCGGAATAGTTAAAATAGTTCTGGATTTTTGTTGAGAAATTAGCTACAGTTTCCGGCTTCCCGTAATGGGGAGCTGAATTCGTCAATGGGTATCGAGTTTCGTACCAGAAGCTGTCTGACCCGAGGAGCCTTTGAAATATGAGTATGTCAGATCCGATTGCGGATATGCTTACGCGCATCCGTAATGGCCAGTCTGCTGGCAAGGTTAGCGTGGCGCTGCCTGCATCCAAGAAAAAGATCGCAATTGCCGGCGTGTTGAAAAATGAGGGTTATATCAGCGATATAAATACCTCGGATGTCGACGGCAAGCCGGTTATGGAAATCACGTTGAAGTATTTTCAGGGACGTCCTGTCATCGATATGGTAAAACGCGTCAGCCGTCCAGGGCTGCGTATCTACAAGGGACGCGACGAGCTTCCCAAGGTGCGTGGTGGTCTGGGCATTGCTATTGTTTCCACCTCCCGTGGTGTAATGACAGATCGTGAGGCCCGCAAGCAGGGTCACGGCGGTGAAGTCATTGCCTTCGTGGCTTGATGGGCAGGAGGCTGATATGTCACGTATAGCAAAAGCTCCGGTCAATGTGGTTTCCGGTATCGAGGTAAAACTCGATGGCCAGAAAGTTACCGTAAAAGGTTCCAAGTCCACCCAGGAATATGAAATTCATCCTACGGTGGATGTCAGTTTCGAAGAAGGCGTACTGCGAGTGCAGCCTAAAGATACTGAAAGCAAGCAAGGCTGGGCCATGGCCGGCACCATGCGTTCCTTGCTGAATAATATGGTTATCGGTGCGTCTGAAGGCTTCCAGAAGAAGCTGCAACTGGTTGGCGTTGGATATCGTGCCCAGGTAAAGGGCAAGGTGTTGGATTTGAGCCTGGGCTTTTCGCACCCGGTTGAATATGCAATTCCCGAAGGTATCAGTATCGAAACACCTTCTCAGACGGAGATCGTGGTTTCTGGTACTGACAAGCAGAAAGTTGGACAAGTGGCGGCTGAAATTCGCCGTTTCCGTCCACCAGAGCCCTACAAGGGCAAAGGTGTCCGCTATGCGGATGAGCATGTAATCCGCAAAGAAGCGAAGAAGAAATAAGAGGTTATGACGATGGACAAGAAATCAAGTCGCATACGTCGGGCCCGTCGGTCCAGAGCCAAGATTCGCGATCTCGGCGTACATCGCCTGAGCATCCATCGCACGCCACGTCACATCTACGCGCAGGTTATTGCGCCCAATGGTGATGCGGTGGTGTGCTGTGCTTCTACTCTGGACAAGGACGTGCGCAACAGTGTGGAAGGTTCCACTGGAAATGCCGACGCCGCATCGGTCGTTGGCAAGGTCGTCGCAGAGCGGGCCAAGGCCGCTGGCGTGGATGCGGTTGCTTTTGACCGTTCCGGTTTTCAATATCACGGCCGCGTAAAAGCGCTGGCGGAAGCAGCCCGCGAAGCCGGGCTCCAGTTCTGAGGATTGGATAATGGCAAATTATGAACAAAAAGCCGGCGATGATTTCATTGAAAAGCTGGTAGCTGTAAACCGCGTCGCCAAAGTTGTCAAAGGTGGTCGCCAGTTCGGTTTTTCAGCCCTCGTGGTCGTTGGAGATGGCGACGGTAAAGTGGGCTTCGGCATGGGCAAGGCCAAAGAAGTGCCAATTGCTATCCAGAAAGCCATGGAAACCGCTCGTCGTAATATGAGAAACATAAAACTCGCCAACGGTACCTTGCAATATGCGGTGATTGGACGACACGGTGCTGCCAAGGTTTATATGCAACCGGCATCGGAGGGTACCGGTATTATCGCCGGTGGCGCCATGCGCGCAATTTGTGAAGCGGCTGGCGTACACAATGTACTGGCCAAATGTATTGGCAGCAACAATCCCATCAATGTGGTTCGTGCCACGATGAATGGGCTGGCTGATATGATCAGCCCGGAAGATGTCGCTGCCAAGCGTGGCAAGAGCGTAGAAGAAATACTGGGGTGATACCGTGGCTGAATCGAAAATGATGAAAGTAAAACTGGTACGCAGCATGAACGGTCGTTTGAAGAGTCATCAGGCTTGCGTTCGTGGTCTGGGCTTGCGTCGCATGCATCAAGTGGTCGACGTGGAAGATACGCCATCGACTCGCGGCATGTTGAACAAAGTATCCTATATGGTACAGCTCGTGGAGGACGCATAAAATGCGCCTGAATACACTCAAGCCGGCAGGCGGCAGCAAGTCTGATAGAAAGCGCGTCGGTCGCGGTATCGGTAGCGGACTGGGCAAGACCTGTGGTCGCGGTCACAAAGGCCAGAAATCCCGCTCCGGTGGATTTCATAAAGTGGGTTTTGAAGGCGGTCAGATGCCTTTGCAGCGTCGTCTGCCCAAGGTGGGATTTCGTTCACGCAAGGCAAAATATACCGCTGAAATTCGTCTGGATGAGTTGGCCAAGGTCGCCGGTGACGTCGTTGACATGAATGTGCTGTACGAGGCAGATATACTGCCCCGTACCATGAAGCGCGGAAAGGTCATTCTTTCCGGCGAAATCAATCGGGCCGTTACTGTCAAGGGATTGCGGGTGACCAGGGGTGCGCGTGCAGCCATCGAAGCTGCCGGCGGTAAGGTAGAGGACTGATCTAGCTCATGGCTCTCAATCCCGCAGCAGGTAGTGGCATGCAACTCGGTCAGCTGACCGAACTGCGCCAGCGTTTTCTGTTTTTACTGGGGGCGCTGATCGTCTATCGCATCGGTACTTACATACCCGTTCCCGGCGTTAACCCCGCTGCATTGGCTGCGCTGTTCGATCAGCAGCAGGGAAGTATCCTGGGCATGTTCAACATGTTTTCCGGCGGCGCCTTGAAACGTGCTTCCATCCTGGCGCTGGGGATCATGCCGTATATTTCGGCTTCCATCATCGTACAGTTGATGACCTCGGTGGTTCCAAAACTGGAGCAGCTGAAGAAAGAAGGTGAAGCGGGTCGCAGGAAGATCACCCAGTACACACGATATGGAACGGTGGTGCTGGCAACCTTCCAGGCCATCGGTATTTCGGTAGCGTTGCAGAGCCAGTCATCCGGTGGCATGTCCATGGTGATGGCCCCGGGTATGGGATTTGTGTTTACCGCCACCATTTCGCTGGTGAGTGGAACCATGTTCCTGATGTGGCTGGGAGAACAGATTACCGAACGCGGCCTGGGTAATGGTATTTCCATGATCATTTTTGCCGGGATTGTGGCTGGCTTGCCTGCTGCCTTCGGTTCTGTAGCAGAACTGGTACGTAACGGTGAAATGAATGCCTTGTTTGCCTTGTTCCTGTTCCTGCTGGCGCTGGGTGTGACCGCCTTCGTGGTGTTTGTGGAACGCGGACAGCGCCGTATTACGATCAATTATGCCAAGCGGCAACAGGGACGACGCTTGCTGGCCGCGCAGAGCAGCTTTTTACCTCTCAAGCTGAACATGGCCGGTGTTATCCCGCCAATTTTTGCGTCGAGTATTATATTGTTTCCGACCACACTCGCGCAGTGGGCAGGAAACACGCCAAACATGCGCTGGATGCAGGATATCGTGGCAAAGCTGTCTCCTGGAGAGCCAATTTACGTGGCCCTGTACGCTGCGGCCATTATATTCTTCTGCTTCTTCTATACGGCATTGGTGTTCAATGCCCGGGAAACTGCAGATAATTTGAAGCGCTCCGGGGCATTTATTCCCGGGATTCGGCCAGGTGAGCAAACGGCAAAATATATTGACGGTGTGATGACCCGTCTGACATTGGCTGGGGCAATCTATATTACGGCTGTGTGTTTGTTGCCCGAGTTTTTGATCGTTGGCTGGAATGTGCCTTTCTATTTCGGCGGCACATCGCTGCTGATTGTGGTTGTCGTCATCATGGATTTCATTGCCCAGGTGCAATCGCACCTCATGTCTCATCAGTATGAGGGGCTAATGAAGAAAGCTAATCTTAAAGGCCAGGGTGGCGCGGGAATGATCCGCTGAACCTGGTGAGGTATACAGGACCGAGAAAATGAAAGTTCGTGCTTCGGTAAAAAAAATGTGTCGCAACTGCAAGATCATCAAGCGTAAAGGCGTGGTGAGAGTGATTTGCACCGATCCCAGACATAAACAACGTCAGGGTTGACATCGGTCGTTGTGATCAGCTGGCCTCGGTGAAGGCCGGCCAAAAGTCGATATTGAAATACTGTTGCAGTTGAGTTATAGTTCCGCGGCTTCGCGGTAGGTAATTTTCTCTGCGACAACCCAGTAAAGCATCTGAGGAGATGACAGGATGGCCCGCATAGCAGGCGTAAATATTCCAGACCGTAAACATACGGTTATCGCGTTGACCGCGATCTACGGCATTGGTCGTTCACGTGCGACAAAAATCTGTGAGGATGCCGGTGTGGCGCCGGATCGCAAAATCATTGAGCTAGGTGAGCCTGAGCTGGAGAAATTGCGTGAAGAGGTTGCCAAGTTCATGGTGGAAGGCGATCTTCGCCGCGAGATCTCCATGAATATCAAGCGTCTGATGGATCTCGGTTGCAACCGGGGCATCCGTCACCGTCGCGGCTTGCCGTTGCGAGGTCAGCGCACCAAAACAAATGCGCGTACCCGTAAAGGTCCGCGTCGTCCAATAAAACGCTAACAGCACAGTTAATTCGAGAGTGTAGGTACAGGCATGGCCAAGTCCACAACCCATTCCAAGAAAAAGATCAAGAAGACAGTGAGTGACGGTATCGCGCATATTCATGCGTCGTTCAACAACACCATCATCACTATCACCGATCGACAGGGCAATGCCCTGTGTTGGGCCACCTCTGGTGGATCCGGTTTCCGCGGTTCACGCAAGAGCACCCCTTTTGCTGCCCAGGTGGCAGCAGATCGTGCGGGTCAGGTAGCCAAGGAATACGGGGTGAAAAATCTGGATGTAAACGTCAAGGGCCCAGGTCCCGGACGTGATTCAGCAGTTCGCGCCCTGAACAACGCTGGTTTCAAGATTACCAGCATTACTGATGTGACTCCCATACCGCATAATGGTTGTCGCCCACCTAAGAAACGTCGGGTTTAATCTCATGGCAAGGTATCTCGGACCAAAATGCAAGCTGATGCGCCGCGAAGGCACAGATCTCTATCTGAAAAGCCGCGCCCGCTCAGTTGATTCAAAATGCAACATGGAAAAGTTGCCTGGCCAGACGCAGGAACGTCGCCGCCGTTTGTCTGACTACGGCGTCCAGCTGCGCGAAAAGCAAAAAGTGCGTCGTTTGTATGGTGTGCTCGAAAAGCAGTTCCGCAACTATTATGCTACAGCGGATCGTCGTAAGGGCCCAACGGGTGAAAACCTGCTGCAACTTTTGGAGCAGCGCCTGGACAATGTGGTTTATCGCATGGGGTTCGGCGCCACGCGCAACGAAGCCCGTCAGCTTGTCAGCCATAAGGCAATCGAAGTCAATGGAAAGATCGTCAACGTTGCTTCCTATTGCGTTCAGGCTGATGACGTGGTCACCGTGCGCGAACAGGCCCGCAAACAAATGCGTATTGCCAGCGCGCTTTCCCTGGCCGAACAGTATGGATTCCCTGACTGGGTTGAAGTCGACGTCAAAGGCATGAGCGGAACATTCAAACGTGTTCCGGAGCGGGTTGATCTGCCAGCGGAAATCAACGAACAGCTCATTGTTGAGCTTTACTCCAAGTAAGTCAGGAAGGTATTGTTCATGGCGGATTCCGTCACAGAGTTTTTGAAGCCACGCATTATTGGCGTGGACAAGGTCAACGATCGTCGTGCCAAGGTGTCACTGGAGCCTCTTGAAAGGGGTTTTGGTCACACGCTAGGCAACGCGTTGCGTCGTATCCTGCTGTCATCTATGCCGGGGTGCGCCATTGTTGATGCTGAAATAGAGAATGTCCTGCACGAGTACAGCGGCATAGAGGGTGTACAGGAAGATGTGTTGGAAATCCTCCTTAACCTCAAGGGTGTTGCCATCGTCATGGAAGACCGTGATGATGCGGAGCTGACGCTTCAGGTAAAGGGCCCGGCAGTGGTTACCGCAGGAGACATTCAGTTGACGCATGGTGTGGAGGTCGTAAACCCTGACCATGTGATCGCTCATCTTACTGAAAAAGGCGAGCTGAGCATGTTGCTCAAAGTGCGTCGCGGTCGTGGCTACGAGGCCTCTTCCACTCGACAGAGCGCGGCTGGTGAAGATCGGCCCATTGGTCACCTGCAACTGGATGCGTCTTTCAGTCCGGTGTTGCGCGTTTCCTATAGCGTCGAATCTGCACGGGTGGAACAGCGCACAGATCTGGATCGTCTGGTTATCGATATCGAAACCAATGGCACCATTGATCCTGAAGACGCCATTCGCCGTTCCGCGACCATCATGCAGAAACAGTTGGAAACCTTCGTCTATCTGGAGGAAACCAGCCCGGAAGACGAATCGGTTGCGGAGCCGGAAGCCCCGGCTATCGATCCCATTCTGTTGCGCCCTGTGGATGATCTGGAGCTGACGGTACGTTCTGCGAACTGCCTCAAGGCAGAAAATATCTTCCTTATCGGTGACCTGATTCAGCGTACAGAAGTCGAACTTCTCAAGACCCCGAATCTTGGCAAGAAGTCGCTCAATGAAATCAAGGATGTGCTTGCAACCCGTGGCTTGTCTCTGGGTGTGCGCCTGGAAAATTGGCCCCCGGAAAATATTCAGGAACTGGTAGCGAAATAATCGCTGTTTGTTGAAATTTAACTTTTACTTAGGAAAGTCGACCCATGCGTCATCGCAAAGCCGGACGGCAATTAAACAGAAATAGTTCTCACCGCAAAGCCATGTACAGAAACATGGCCGTGTCTCTGATCGAGCATGAAATGATCAAAACCACCTTGCCGAAAGCCAAGGAGTTGCGTCGTGTAGCTGAGCCCCTCATCACCTTGGCCAAGCAGGACAGTGTTTCAAAACGTCGCCTTGCTTTTTCTCGCCTCCGCGATGCCGCAGCCGTTGGCAAGCTGTTCGGCGAACTTGGCCCGCGTTACCAGGAGCGTAAAGGTGGTTATCTGCGCATTCTGAAATGCGGCTATCGTAGTGGCGACAAGGCGCCCATGGCCTATGTCGAGCTGGTGGATCGCCCCATCAGCGAAGATACCGAGGAAATGTTTGAGGATTGATCGCGGACTTGTACCGATTTCAAGGAGAGCCGGGCTATTGCCCGGCTTTTTTATGTACAGGATGTACGGTATGCCGCGGGCGCAGGGTACTGGAAATGTTCCTGACATTTCCAGCATTCCCTCCTTTCGCTGGAGGTCATGGCTGTGGCGGCGCAGTTACAGATACAACGAAGGGGCGAAAAAAATGGCTACATCGATCATCTATTTCTTCACCGATTTTTCTAACCAGGGACCCTATCTCGGGCAAATGAAATCGGTGTTGCTGGAAATCAAGCCATCGCTCCGGGTAGTAAACCTGATGAGTGATGCGCCCTTCGCCGACCCCAGGGCCGGCGCCTATCTGTTAGCCACCCTTGTCCGGTATTTGCCTGACAACGCGATCGTCGTGGCCGTCGTGGATCCTGGTGTTGGCAGTATCCGCAAGGCGCTGTGCATGAATATCGGCAACCGATGGTTCCTGGGGCCAGACAATGGTCTGCTTTCCGTAGTGGCGAAAGATGCGAAGAATATTGCCTTATACGAAATAGATGCTCCTGCTTCAAGCGGTGTGTCGGCCAGCTTTCACGGGCGTGATCTGTTCGCTCCTGCGGCGGGCGCAATTGCCTGCGGACAGTTGCCAAAAGGGACAAAGATGCCCGAAGAACAGATGATTGGGGCGACGTGGGGGAAAAACCTAAGTCAAATCATTTATATTGATGGGTTTGGCAATGCCATGACCGGTATTCGGGCTGCCAGCTTGCTGGATTTTACAGGGCTGGAAATCGGGGAACAACGCATCCCCAAAGCCACTACCTTTTCATCGGTAGCTATCGGAGAACGCTTTTGTTATGAAAACTCCATCGGATTGATTGAAATCGCTGTAAATCGCGGGCATGCGGCGATGATGCTGGAATTACAGATAGGGGATTCTGTCCGTATCCCGGGTATGAACCTTCGCTGAGGGGATGGCGACAATCGGCTAGAAACTACCATTCATCTGTGTTTCTGGCAATAACGCGCACCCTGAGCTAGTATTTAGGCTATGAAAAAGTATGTGATCTTTCTTTTTGCATTTTTTGCATTCGGTGTTCAGGCAGAAATCTACAAATGGGTAGATAGCGCGGGCAATGTCCACTATGGTGACCAGCCTGATTCTTCCGGCGCAAAAAAAATGAAGAAACTGCCGGGCCTGTCTACCTATGCGCCGCCACCGGCGCCAAAAAAGCCGGAAACGCTTGAAATGGAAACGGATGTCGAGGACTCGGATGGTGAGCCGGTTCAGGCGGCTCCAAAAGAAAAATTTACCTACCGCGAATTGAGCATCGTGAGTCCTGATGAGGGTGCTACGGTACGCAGCAGCCCGGGATCTGTCACTGTTTTTGTGGCACTGGCACCGGTGCTGAGAAAAGACGACTATCTGCAGGTTATACTGGATGGGACTGCGCTGAAACCCAAATATCACAGTACTGTCCTGCAGCTGGAGAATGTGGATCGGGGCGAACATCGGCTAGTAGTAGCCGTCTATGACAAGGACGGCAAGAAACTGCTGCAGTCGCCTACGCGGGTTTTTCAGCTTCATCGAACCATTGCCAGAAGACCACAGCCGCGAGGCTGATTTTAACGCCTGCTCATATGTACTATGGCATTGAAGGTGTCGGACCATTGCTGTGCACCTTGAGTTTCGCCATCTATGAATACGTTATCCGATGAGTTTTCTGCCGACATGGCAAACTGGATCCTGTCGAACCAGGTAACCGCACTGGTATTGTTCGATCGGGATCTGACTATTCAATACATGAATTCTGCAGCAGAGATGCTGCTCTCCGTTAGTGCACGTATGGTGCTGGGGCAGCCCATGGATCAATTGCTGCGCTGCTCCAAAGATGTCATGACACAGCACCTGAAAACGGTAACCGAGAGTAATCAGCCTCTGACCGAAAGAGAGATTGCGTTGACCTTGCCTGACGGTCATGGCATCACGGTGGACTGTACGCTGGTCCCGGTGGAGATAGAGCAACGTCCCGGGATGGTTTTGGCAGAAATACGGCGTGTCGATAGGCAATTGCGTCTGACAAGAGAAGAGCAACTCATCAGCCAGAATCTTGCGACTCGGGACCTGATTCGCGGGCTGGCACACGAAATAAAGAA
>CAZFXI010000053.1:0-20074 GCA_964522855.1 uncultured Sedimenticola sp. | reverse complement strand
TTTGATTTCGATGTTCCGGGCGGCGGCAACGGTTCCAGTATGAGTATCGCCAGCAAGCTGGGTGTCAGTACGACGATCAATCCTCTTTCAGCGCCTTCAGCATGGAATAACCAGTCCATTGGTGTGGAAGGACGGGACGACAGTGCTGAAGACTATGGATTGGGTACTGTAACGCTGATGCCCCGGCATAGCGGTGCCGGGAATGTGGTTTCCTGGTATCTCAATACCGAAGGTTCTGCGACGCTGGCACCAGCATCGAGATTTACGCTCAACAATGCCGATGCGCACCGGATTTATTTCCCTACGGGAACTGGCAATACGCCAGGTGGCGCTCCCGCCAAAACCTATCTTGCCCAGTGGGTGCGCCAGAATGACCCCACTGGAAATCCGAACGAGTTCACCGTCACTATCCGTCTGATCAATCCGACAGCTTTTGATATCACCAATGCGGTAGTAGATGGCCTGGTGCCCTCTCCAGTAACTTACGGCGGCGCACGCGCGGGTTTTCCGACCCATGGCAGCCTGACAGTTCATCCTGGTGTAGACAGTAGTGGCGCCCTGAGTTGGAGTCCCGGTACGGTGGCGGCAGGCCAGACGGCGGTATTGGCTTATAACATCACCGTGCCTGATTTCAATGCAGTGACTACGGTCACTGGCGTTTCCACAACCGTCAATTCAACCCGGGCTGTCTTCGATGACGAGACCGGTACATCTTTCAGCACCGGCGGGTTGTGCGAGTTGCGCATCGGTCCGGCCCTGACTCAGGCGGTAGTCACCGATTTCAGAGGCGCTACGACAAGTGAAGGCGCATTGTTGCAATGGAACACGGCTTCTGAAGTGGGCACCCTCGGTTTTTACATCGAACGGGAAGATCCGGCTACGGGTGAGTGGTCGCGGCTCAATGAGGGCAAACTCATTCCCGGCCTTGGACTGAGTGATCCCCAGGGTGGCACCTATACTCATCTGGATGCCGAAGCCGTTGGGGGACAATCCCGACGCTACCGTCTCATCGAGATCGAGGTCAAGGGTAACAAGCGGCTCTATGGGCCGTACGAAGTGGCCTTGAGTACAACCTCGGATGCCCGGACAGTAAAAACCGCATCCAAATCTGCCACAGCCTACACCGTAACGGCCAAACAGCCTGCTTTGGCTACGGAACTCCAGCAGCAGACGCAGAGCCGACACATGACTTTGGAAGCGGCATCTGCCGGTATACCCGATGGCATGCGCATCGGTATCCGCGAAACCGGGCTGTACCATCTCAGCGCGGCACAGATCGCGGCAACATTGCATCTGACCGAAGCCGAAGTTATCGGCCATATAAGTCAGCAGCACCTGTCCTTGCACAACAAGGGCAACGAAATGGCCTGGTTGCCGGCAGACGCGGATGCGGGCTTGTATTTCTATGCCGAAGCGATCGACAGCATCTACACCCGTGACAATGTGGTGCTGTTGAGCGTAGGACAGGGAACCGTCATGGCCACCGAAGATGGCGGCAATCCGGCACCATCTGCTACGCTATTGGCTGTCGCGGCTACACAGCATTTCGAGCAGGATGTGGTGCCGGCTTTTTCCCGCGCAGTTGGGGACTACTGGTATTGGGGCGCGGTAGGTAACTTTGGAGGACATGAGCAGGCGGACTTTGATTTTCAATTGAACGGTGTTGCCCCAGGCTCAACCAAACTGAGCTTGGATCTGGAAGGGTACTCGGAAACAGCGCATGTGGTGAAAGTGGAACTGAATGGCACCGACCTGGGAAATCTGTCCTGGGATGGTCTCTTGTCCTACAGGGCCAGTCTGGCGATTCCGGATGGAATACTCCAGGATGGAAACAACACATTGACGCTCATTCATCAAAACGTAGCTGGCCAAAGCTCGATCTATTTCAATGGTTTCGATGTTGATTACCGCCGTGGGCTGACAGCGCAAGGGGGGCAGCTGCGCTTTGAAATCCAGGAGCAGGCAGTTGCAACCGTAAGCGGATTTTCCAGCAACAAGCCGCGAGTGTTGCGTATCGACAGCAGCTGGCAGCCGGTGCTGCTGGAAAACACAACCGTAGGTGTTTCGGGTGCAGGTTACGAGGTTAGCTTTGCCACGGGCGAGGATGAAGAAGGACGGTTTATTGCGTTGGAGGATACGGCAATACACACACCGGCATGGCTGAACGGCTATACGGATTCCGGACTGGCTACCCCGGCCAATCAGGCGGATTATCTGGTAATAGCGCCGGCGGACCTGGAAAACGGCGCTCAGGCACTGGCAACTTACCGGGCAGCGGATGGCTTGATTACCAAGGTAGTGACCCTGGAAGGCATCTACCTGGCCTTCAATCAGGGTATCGAAGACCCAATTGCCATCCAGCGCTTCGTGGGCTACGCCCGTGATCACTGGCTGGTGGCGCCGCGCTATCTAGCACTGGCCGGAGACAGCAGTTACGATCACCGGCATATATTAACCAACATTCGGGATGATCATAAAGTACCTGCCATTTTTATTGGCACGCCCGATGGCCTGTTTGCCGCAGACAACCTGTATGGCGCCATGCGTGATGGGACTCCCCGGGTGGCGGTGGGCCGGATTCCGGTAAGAGACAATGCGGCACTGCTCGAATATGTGGACAAGTTGCAGGCTTGGGAATCCTCATTGACCAGCGACAAGACTGTGCAACTTGTGGCAGACAATGCAGATCCCGGCGCTGGAGATTTCCCTGTAGACAGTGACAGCCTCAAACCGGAGGTGCCCCCCGCGCTGTTGGCAGCTACAGATGTGTATCTGAATCCCGCTGACTCTGCCCAAGCCCATGACGATCTATTGGCAGCCCTGAACGAGGGCAGGGGACTTGTCAATTATCTTGGGCACGGTGGAATGGACAGACTTGCGGATGAAGGCATACTGACGACTGCCGATGTGGCAGCCCTTGGCAACAGCCAGACGCCCGTCATGACGGCCTTGAGTTGTGTGGTCAATCGCCATGCCATTGCGGGAGTTGATAACCTGGGTGAGCAATTGGTAATAGGTACCGATGCCGGTGTGGTGGCTATGTGGGCGCCTACAGGGTTATCGCAAAATGCCAGCGCGGTGGATTTGAACCGGGTCTTGCTGAAGGCGGTCTACGATACCGGTCACCCGGTACTGGGTGATGCGATTGTCGCGGCATTGCGGGATTACACACCGTCCAGTCAGGTAAGCTACATGTCCAAGGTCTATACTTTGCTGGGCGATCCCGCCGTGCGAATCCGTCCCGGCTCGCCACTGAGTAGTCGGATACATCATGAGGAACAAGGTGATATCGACGGTGACTTGTTGCCCCCTGGAACGCAGTTTGGCTGTACGGGTCAAATAGTGGATCTGGCAAACAGACAGTTTGTACAGGATCAGGTTTGCATGGCTACCAACCGGCTGCAGGCCATGGAAACGTCCGTGGCACCAGCCGTGGAAGTTACTTTCTGCGGACCAGACATTCGCCTGGGTAGCGGTTTCAGAGTCAACGGTGTGTTTCGTGCCGGAGCAAATCTCTGTGCGGGCTCAAACTAAACTGATTTTTACGCTGCCTGAATGGTTCAGGAAGAAATGGGGCCGATATTGCAACTGATGGGATCGGCTTTGGCAGTTGGTCCCGAGCAAACTACCGCCATGGCTTCCAACGGTTCTGTACTCAACGTACAGGGCTTGCTGTAGGGCTTTTTTCCTGAAGTTTTTTCTACCGATTCTTGTTTGGTTGTTTCTGCTTTATCCATGTTTTCCTGACCCGTTAATTTTCTGTGCTGTTCAGCATATCTTTGTGTAGTTTACTGCGCAAACGCACGGAAGGGTAGATGGCTGTCGCATCACCACTGACAAGGTCTGCCATGCCGGGGCAGAACGCGCCGTAAGCAGCCTTGTCGCCCTGTTCGAGTACATTGCTGTGTGCTTGTTCGTTGGTCTTGCGGATGTTGATCAATGCGGCGTTGTCTTGCCAGATCTGCTGCATGCGCTGCTTGTGTACGTTGCCGATGGCCTTTCGCCATTGTACGCAGGGGTAGACATTGCCAACGGGATCGATGGCGATGGTGGATGTGCCGGCGCCGCAGTAGGTCCGAGTTTTTGGCGCGGATTCTGAAGCTTTCTTCGCCGTTTTCCCCGCGAACCCGTGTTGATACCGGAACAGCTTGCGCAGCCCCTGTTCACTCGGGGCGATATCCAGAGGTGACCGGTCGCCATTGTCTCTCGGCGTAACCTGGCTATCGAATTTCAGGGGTACGTCGAATTTTTCCGCCAGGCTGTACATGTCGCTGATTTCTTCTTCATTCCAGCGGGTGAGTACGCTGTTGAGCTGAAAGCGGAGTCCGAGATCCTCGAGTGTGTGCAGGTTCTTCATCAGCTGATCGAAACTGCCGGATACCCGCGTTTGCTTGTCGTGGGTCCGGGGGCAGGCGCCGTGGAGGCTGATTTCGATGCTGAAAGGGTCTATTTCCTCTTTCAGGCGTTTTGCCGTGACCGAGTGCAGGGCGTGGCCGTTGGACTTGATCCTGATGACAAATCCCAGCTCCCTGGCTTTGGCTCCCAGAAAGAAAAAATCCTTGTGGGCCAGAGGTTCACCGCCGCTGAGAATCAGGTTGAATACCCCCATGCTGCGCAAATCCTGAAACAGTTCCAGGTACTGATCGCGGCTCAGCGCCTTACCCTGCAGATGTTTGTCGTTGTAACAGAAGCTGCAGTCCAGATTGCAGTTGTAGGTCAATTCCAGCAATGCGGAGAAAAGGATATTCTCATCCCAGGTCTGGCGCATCTTGTCTGCAAAACTGTTCATGGTGCTGCGATGCTCAGTACGTTTTGGCTGATCAGTTCGCTGGCATATTCTGCCAGATCCGCAACCAGTGTATTCTTTTCCACTTCGTATTCCTGCAGCAATAGCTCAGTAAGTTCGCCCAGGCCCTTTCGGCCATCGATCAATTCCACGAAATGGATGGCGACCTCATTGATCACCAGAATCTCACCATCGTCCTGGCGCAAAATAACGCCTTCATCCGCAACCCGGGTCTGACGAACGTCGGGATTGAGTTGCAATACGGTGGAAGAGTCAACAGACATCGGTGTTTACCTTTTCAGGAGTTGCTGGAAGCCGCCATCGAGACGGAATTTCAGGTGCCCGCCACTGACCTTTTCCCTGAGTGCGGCCAGGTTCTGCGCCAGATCCGCATATCGGTATGGATCGGTGTTGACGAAGGGGCTGCAAACCATCAGTTCTGCCAGACGCTTTGAGGCCGGGGTGTCTTCGAGCTCATTGGTTGATGATTTTTGCAGGTAATGGATGGCCTGTACAGGAAATTTTCCCCTGGTGAGTGCCGTCTGCCCATGCTCCCCGGCGAAGGGTAACTGCTCGATCACGTAGCTGTCGTCCTTAAGTACGATGGCATTCATGTCGTCGCTGAGGATGGTCATGCCGGCCTTTTCGCCCAGCCTGGAAATGGTGGATTTGCCGGCGCCGGAGCGTCCGATGAACAGCCAGGCCCTGTTGTCTTGTGCCAGCCCTGCGCTGTGCAGAACCATGCCTCCCCGGGCCAGCAGCCGGTAGGCAACGATGACCCGAAAGATGTTTTCAAAAGCACTGTTGGATACCAAGTGTTCATCATCCGGTGTCCACATCCAGGCTTCGATATGGGGGTTGAGCTGGATGTAAGCCACAAAGCGCAGGCCAGCGATACGCAGGTGGTCTTTCCGGTAGTCGAAGTCCAGATAATATTCCCAATTTCTTGTATCGATACTCTTGAAGCAGGTTTCTGGCAACTTGAAGATGTGAGTGTGGATCGCCTGGGTGCTGATCTCCGCAGTATCACGAACTAGCTCGGCAAACCGCTGGGAGACAACGCCAATCTGCACAGGGTTCAAACCATCGAAGACATAGGGGCCGCCAAGAAAATCAATGGCAATACGCTGACGTCCCCAGGGTGTGCCGTTCTGGTCAAGGGGGAAACTGCTCGTGTTGTGCAGAAATGCCTCAGCGAACTGCATGGACTGCCAGCCATTTGCCTGCATGGCGTAAAAACCGGCCAATACTGGACAGGCGTTTGCCTGGTGAAATCGGTTGCCGGATCTTGCCGATGATCTGTCGTTTGCAGATGGGGGCATCGATGCCAGTAGCATTGTCCGCCTGGGTCAGGAAACGGATTTCACCCTTTCGAAAGAAAATGCCCAGCAAGCGATGAGCGAGCACCTGCCCGAACTTATCCTCGAAAATAATAATGTCGCCTGGCAAATACAGTGAAGACGGTGTTATCGGCACGCGCTGGCCATCTTCCAGAACAGGCTGCATGCAATGCCCCCTGATCGTGATGTTGAAAGAGTCTCCGGCGAAAACGCGTAGTCTATCCTTGGTGCTTTGTTGGTCAGTTGCCACAGATAAAATGTCGTTGTACTGAATCTATTAAAGTGTACACCAGCAAGCAGGTTTTTCGGATACTAATTGTAATTGGAAATAGCCCTAATCCTGCAGTAGGATAACGCAGGTTATCGACTATTTCCGGAATGGAGAATGCTTCCAGGAAGGTTTTCAGTTACGTGGTTATTCTGTTTGTCTAACAAAGGATTGAATTATGGGGCGTTTTATTAGTATTTTTCTTGCGGCGGCAATGTTGTTGCCGATAACAGGTGCTGCGGCACCCCAACTGATGGATCAGCAACAGCGCTCCGCCGTGTTCCAGCGACTGGAAGATCGTGCGGTGATTGGCGGCGGGCTTGTATCGGTAATCGTACATATTGATGATCACGGTGCATTCCAGCCGGGCAGGGCAACCAACAAGGACAAACTGCGGGCTGCTCAGGATGCTTTCCTCGAGAAACTGGGGGACAGTGTGGTCAAGGTAAAACGTTTCAGGGCTTTTCCGTTCCTGGCATACACCATCGACACAACCGGCCTTGCTTTGATGAAGGAAGATGATCAGCTGCTGGAGGTGCAGGAGAACAAAAGTCGGCGTCTGCATCTTGCGCAAAGTGCGCCCATGATCGGTGCTCCGGAAGTATGGAGTTCAGGTTTGACCGGAACCGGGCAATATGTCGTTGTCGTCGATACGGGTGTAGATTCATCGCACTTTTTTCTGAAAGGCCGTGTGGCGGTAGAAGCCTGTTTGTCCGGCTTTATTGGCGAATCGTTTTGTCCCAACGGACAGGACTACCAGTTTGGTCCGGGTTCCGCTGTTCCCTGCGATCTGGATGGATGCTCACACGGAACACATGTGGCGGGAATCGTGGCCGGGAATATGAGCAAAATGCACGGTATTGCGCGTGATGCAAAGATCATCGCGTTGCAGGTTGCCAGTCGCTTGACCAATTCAGCGGATTGTGGAGATGAGCCTGTACCTTGTATGACCTTCTGGGATGCGGACATCATCGCAGCCATGGATCTGGCGTATGATCTGAAACAAACCGATGGTTACCAGATTGCGGCGGTGAATATGAGTCTCGGCGGTGAGGATAAATTCACACAGCATTGTGATGCAGAATTTCCGAGCTACAAGCGTGCCGCTGACTGGCTTAAAAATATCTCTATTGCCACGATCGTGTCTTCCGGCAATGAGTCCTACCGAAACGGGCTTAGTGCCCCGGCCTGTGTATCGGGGGTAGTTAGTGTAGGCTCGGTCTGTGATACTACCGAGGATAACGACTGCAGTCTGGGAAAAGGGCAGCTATCCAGTATTTCAAATGTATCTTCTTATCTGTCTCTTCTCGCGCCTGGTGCCTGGATCACTTCCTCCATCCCAGGTACGGGTTATGGTACCTGGACGGGAACTTCAATGGCTGCTCCCCATGTAGCGGGAGCCTGGGCATTGATGAAACAACGCAACCCGACGGCGAGTGTCGATGATGTGCTGGCCGAGCTCAGACAACATGCCAAACTGGTCAGTGATGGCAGAAGTGGAGGGATGGTCAACAACATGCGCTCCCTGGATCTTGCTTTTTTGCAGTCTGGCGATCCGTTGCTGGATGATCGTATAAAGCTGAGTCTGGAAGAGCCTTCCGCCAACGCGGTGGTGAACGGTATCGGAAACCTGCGGGGCTGGGCGGTAGGACCCGATGGGATTTCCCATGTGGAGTACTATATCGATGGCAAATTGCAGTCCCGCATTCCCTACGGCGGCACTCGAGGGGATATTGCCAACAAGTTCCCGGGCTTTCCCGGGTCAAGAAATTCCGGTTATGCACAGTCCTTCAATTTCAGCCTGCTACCCGAAGGTACGCATACGTTCAAGGTGAAGGTGTTTACCAGCTCTGGGAAATACAACGAGCGGGAAAACACGGTCACTGTGGTCAAGTTCCACAAGCCGTATTTTGCTGATCCCAATGCCATGGATATCTCGTCCAGCAATGTCAGTCGTGATGCCACGGGTATCATGCTGAAGAATATCAAGCTGGAAGGGAAGTCCTATGACATACGTCTGGAGTGGAGCAAGCCCGCGCAGCAGTTCGGTATCGTTGAAATAAAATAGTTTGTTGAAGAAAAACGGCCACGCCGCTATTCGGTGTGGCCGTTTTGTCTGGGTGGATCAGCCTTGCGGCTTTGCTCGAGGAAGAATTCTGTTAGCCAGGAAGTAGCCCGAACAGCAAATCATTCCGGTGCTCAAGGCGATTGCGATGGCTGTCACGGTTCCTTCTGCAGATAGCGCGACCAGCTCATTTCCGTGTGCCAGACCATGCAGCAGCGCGAATACGCTGAATAGCAGCATTCCTGGATGTTGGCTTACCACCATGCGGGGGCTGAGCATGAGCAAGGCAACAGCCATTGAACCGGCGAGCAACGCTTCCAGAAATGCTCCCTGCAAACCATTGGCTCCCAGGAGCATGCCCATCGTCAATGGCAACAGGAACAAGCCCAATCCCAGTTTTAGTGAATAGCGACTTTTTATAACTATCCATAGCCCAAAAGCCAAGGCTGTCAGCAGGTGATCCAGGCCGCTAAACGGATGCATCAGACCTGCAAGGAATCCGCCGCTGCCTGTACCAACATGAGCCATGGCCATTTCAGGCAGGAATGTTGCCGTGAGTGCCAGGATAATCATTATTTGCTTGTTTTTCATGGTATCCACCTACTTGATTTTAACTTGAACCAGTTCTTCCCCATCCGGATCGGTGACGTGTACGGCGCACGCGATACAGGGATCGAAGCTGTGAATGGTACGCAGGATTTCCACTGGTTGTTTGGGATCAACCATTTCGTGGTTGTCCTGCAAGGCCGCCTCATAGGCGCCGGGCTGACCTGACGGATCACGTGGGCCGGCATTCCAGGTGCTGGGGACGACCGCCTGATAGTTGTCGATCTTCTTGTCCTTGATGACGATCCAGTGTGCCAGTGCGCCACGGGGGGCTTCCATGAAACCCACGCCCTGTGCTTCCGATGGCCAGGAAGAGGGCTCCCACAACTGATCATTGAAGGTATCGGTGTTGCCTGCGCGAATATTGGCAATCAGGTTGTCATACCAGACCTGCATGTTGTCGGCGATGATCTTGGTTTCAAGGGTACGGGCAGCGGTACGTCCCAGGGTTGAGAATAGCGCATCCACGGGCACATCCAGGGTTTTGAGCGTCATGTTTACCAGTTCCTTGGTTTGCTCATGGCCGCTGGCGTAGAGCATCAACACTCGTGCCAATGGGCCAACTTCCATGGCATTCCCTTTCCAGCGCGGGGACTTCATCCAGGAATAGGATTGTTCCACATCCAAGTGTTCATACGGCGGTTTTGGTCCCGTGTAGTTGAGGCTGGTTTCACCAGCGTAAGGATGCAGCCCCGCGTCCTTGCCGGCACCATAGTCATACCAGGAATGGCCCACGAACTCCTGCACCTGATCCGGTGCATTCAGATCGACTTCGTGAATGGTACTCAGATCGCGATTGAGGATGACACCGGGCGGAATCAGGTAGCTGGCGGGATCGTTCATGCCTTTTTCCGGGAAATCTCCCATGGTCATGAAATTGCCCAGACCTTCACCGCGGCCTGCCCAGTCCTTGTAGAAGCCGGCGATGGCCAGTGTATCCGGGACATAGACCTGATCGACGAAGGTCTGCATCTGCTTGATGATATTCTGCACCTTGGCAAGCCGCTCTGCATTGAGGGCGGAATCGGAGTTCAGATCGATAGGGCAGGGCACGCCACCCACCAGGAAATTGGGATGGGGGTTTTTACCACCAAATATCGTATGCAGTCGTGCCACATCCCGTTGCCAGCCCAGGGCTTCAAGATAATGGGACACGGCCATGAGGTTGGCTTCGGGAGGCAGTTTGTAGGCAGGGTGTCCCCAATAGGCTTTTGCAAAAATGCCCAGTTGTCCGGCTTCAACAAAATTCTTCAACTTCTTCTTCATGTCACTGAAGTAGCCGGGGGAGGACTTGGGCCAACCACTCAGAGACTGAGCCAGTTCGGAAGTGGCTTTGGGGTCGGCATCCAGCGCCGACACCACGTCCACCCAGTCCAGGGCGTGCAGATGATAGAAGTGCATGACGTGGTCATGGATGAATTGTGCGCCGATCATGAGGTTGCGAATCAGTTGGGCATTGGCCGGAATGCTGTAGTTCAGGGCGTTCTCAACGGCCCGTACAGAAGCGATGCCATGTACGAGCGTACAGACGCCACAGATGCGCTGTGCAAAGGCCCACGCATCCCTGGGATCGCGACCCTTTAGGATGATCTCGATGCCTCGCACCATGGTGCCGGACGACCAGGCCTGGGCGATCTTGTTGCCCTCCATCTGTGCTTCGATACGCAAATGGCCCTCGATGCGTGTTATGGGATCGACTACGATGCGTTCACTCATTTATTGTTCTCCTGTTGCAAGGCGTTCAGGAAATCGGTGGCAATATGTTGTTGTTTTTCACATTCGCGCTCAGAGATGTCTTTCCCGTCGATAGAAGCGCAGGTGCAGGCCATGCGGGTATTGACTGCGGCTTCCCAGGCGGCGCTTTTAATCAAGCACTTGTTCTCCGGCGCGACAGCCGCCGCCGCAGCGCGAGCGACGAAATAGGCAGCCTGTTCGCGCCAGTCGCAATCGGAGCCACAACGGCAATGTGAGTCGACGATGCTGGCTTGCGCCATTTTTCTCGCGGTTTCCAATTCTGCCGGGTCCGGATTATCGGTCAGCACTGCCCTGATGACTTTGGGAATGCGCTCGTCCTTGGTCAGAAACAGAACGCTTTCCACGAAACGAGCCGCCAGTTTTCGTTGTTGCTCGCATTCCATGGACTCCAGGGCATTTTTGAATTCAGCGTTGTTTTCGATCTTTATCATGAGGATTGCTCTCCTCCGGTGTCTTTTTCCACCAGATGATTTGCCAGCATCTCGGTAATGCCGATGACGGGCATGTCCATGTCATTTTCCTCCAGCCCTTCCTCGATCTGGATGCGGCAGTTGGCACAGGCTGTCACCAATCCGTCCACCTGCAGTCTGTTGAGTTGCTTCTTCTTGCGATTAAAGGCTTTGAGGCGGATTTCGGCCGCCTCTTCGATGGCGCTGACGCCACCGCCGGCGCCACAGCACCAATTCATCTTGCCGTGATCCTTCATCTCGACAAAGTCATCGACTACCATCTTGATCAGGTTCCGTGGCTCCTCGATGACACCGCCCCGGCGTACAAGCTGGCAAGGATCATGGAAGGTAAGACGCCCATCTTCCACGCCTTCTACCTGCAGCAGCCCTTGCTGGCGCAGATCATCCAGTACTTCGAGGATGTGTTGCACCTTGAAAGTGAACGGGCGACCAATCAGATTGGGGCCTTCCCAACGAATGGCGGTGTAAGCATGTCCACACTCCGGGCTGATGACGGTTTTTACTTTGAGTTTTTCTGCCGCATCGACCACCCGTTGTACGAGTTCAGCGGCGATGTCCGACGTGCCGATCTGTATGCCGGAATTGGTGGCTTCGAAGGCTTCTGATGAGATGGTCCAGGTTTTTCCGGCCTGGTCGAAAATCTTTGCGACGGCCTGCAGGTATTCCGGGTAGTTGATGATCTCCATGGAAGACAACAGCACCATGTATTCGGCGCCCTCTACATCGAAAGGAATATCCAACCCGGAATCGGCCGTTACGTGTTTTGCCTGGGCTTTCAGTGCCTTCATGGTCACGCCCATGGGGCTGCCTAGCTTGACCGCCCTGGTAGTGGCGCCGATGAGTCCTTCCGGCGCATGGCCTGCGGCAGAAAGACCTTCGCGAAACTTGCGTATCATGTAGGTGATGTCATTCCCGACAGGGCAAACCATGCTGCAACGCCCACACAGGGTACAGTTCTGGTAGACCAGTTCGCTCCACTGTGCCAGTTCTTCATCGGTGACGGGCTTGGTCAGTCCCAGCCATTTCTTGATGCGCCCTGGCAATGTGTATTCCTGCTCCCATAAACGGCGCATGGGTTCGAGCTTGTGAATGGGCGTTTTGGCGGGATCGCAGGTTTCGGTATAGAACAGGCAGGCATGGGCGCACAGACCGCAATTGACACAACTGCTGAAAAAGGCCGCCGTGGGTGCATCGATCTGTTCCTTGAGGATGTTGATTCCTCGTTCCAGTGTTGCCTGGCTCATGATTGCACTCCTTTCTCGCCTGCCATCATGCCCGTGTACCAGCGGGACAGGAACAGGGTGAACGTGTGTGTCAGTTTGGTGAAGGGAAAAAGTACCAGCAGCAATTCAACACTGAAGATGTGTATTGCCAGCAACCAGGTATAGGGCAGCAACAAATGATGGTATGCCATGTAGCCGCTCAGCAGGGGGACAAAGGTCAATGCCCACACCAGGTAGTCTTCTCCTGTGGTGAGAAACTTGAGCAATGGGCTGGTCAGGCGGTGCCACAGCAGCGCCATCAACGCGATGAGTGAAATGATGGCGAACACATCCACCACCGGTGTTGGCAATGCCGGCCAAGAAAGTCCTGTCAGGGATTGTGCCACTTGAATATGCGGTGTCAGAAACAGGATCACCACAAACAGGCCGATGTGGAAGGCATAGCCAAAGATAAAGGTAAAGCGCGGACGGCGCAGTATGTTGCCATCCGGTGGCAGCGAGCGGCTGACAATGGTGCGGAAGCCCGCCGCTACGCCACTGGTACGGACGGCGGCCAGGTTTTTCTTGCGGCCGAGCAGAAAAATTTCCAGCAGCTTGAGTACCATGCCGAAAACAAAGATCCCCAGTGCCAGTGCCAGCCCCGGTCCGCGAACCCAGAGAAGAAAGGCTTCGATGTTCATGAGAATTTCCCCCGCTCCAGATCATCTACGGTAACTTTTTCATGGGACCGTATGGCGTCCTCTTTTTCCTTTCTGCCCATCAATCCGCTGGCGGCGCCGATGACGGCTCCAGCGGCGATGCCATAAGCGACCGCATTGCCCGTACCGACAGAAGGTTCCGAAAGGGCATTGTAGAACCCACCCAGATCCCAGAAATCAGGCTCGGAACAACCCAGGCAGCCGTGTCCCGATTCAATGGGAAAGCTGGTGCCGTTGTTCCATTTTGTGGTGGCACAGGCATTGTAGGTTACCGGTCCCTTGCAACCGAGCTTGTACAGACACCAGCCCTTTCTTGCGCCTTCGTCATCGAAGCTCTCGGCGAACTGGCCGCGCTCGTAAAACGGTCGGCGGTAGCAGCGATCGTGGATGTTGTTGCCATAGAACGCCATGGGGCGCCCCAGATGGTCAAGCTCCGGCAGCGTGCCGAAGGTTAAAAAGTGGGCCAGCACGCCGGTAATCACGACCGGAATAGGTGGGCAGCCGGAGATGTTGACGATGGGTTTGTCCTTGATGATGTCGGAGACGGCAACCGCTCCCGTGGGGTTGGGTCTGGCGTGTGGCAAGCCGCCGAAGGCTGCACAGGTGCCCACGGCAATGATGGCAGCTGCGTCTGCCGCCACCTCCTTGAGCATCTCCAGGTTGCTGATGCCGGCAATGGTGGAGTATCCTGCATTCGCCAGCGGGATGGAGCCATCCACTACCAGCAGGTATTTCCCCTTGTTCTCCTCCATGGCAGCCTTTCTGGCTTCTTCTGCGGCGGTGCCGGAGGCAGCTTGCAGGGTGTGATGATAATCCAGGGAAATGGCATCGAAGATCAGCCCTTCCAGTGTCGGCGCATGGGAACGGGTAAGGGATTCGGTACAGCCGGTGCATTCCTGGAACGACAGCCAGATCACCGACGGGCGTCGCGCCTGTTCCAGTGCCTTGGCAATAACCGGCGCCATGCCTGGTGGCAGCGCCATGAGGGAGGCAGTTGCTGCACAAAACTTGAGAAAACCGCGGCGGCTAACGCCTTGCTTGCGCAATATGGTCAGCAGGGATTGATCATTTTTCATGTAGTTCCTCCTCCAGTGCTTGTAGGCCGGCAGCAATGTCTTCCTGCTGGGACTTGAGCAATGCAGGCATGTGGGTGATCTCGACGTACTTGCCGAGGATTTCATCGTTGCCGTTGAAGTGGGTGGAAAACCAGACACCAGGATAGCGGGTCTCGTAGATTTCGCTTTTTCCCAGCGCCTGCATCTGGACCAGGATTTCACCCCTGCCCAGGGTTTCGATAAGACGGGCTTCTTCTCCCGGCGCCATGGGCAATGCCCCCAGATCGATACAGGTTTCCGAGCCGTCCGCCAGCAGCTTTTCCAGAGCGTGACGGATTTCATGCAGCAGCGGTATCAGATTACCGGTTTCCCAGGGAGCTACCTCAATGGCTGGCATGGTGGGTTGAGTCATGTACCTGCCTCCACCGCCATCGGTGATTGCCGGGTGTTTGAGGACTCCAGCTGCCAGCAGGCCAGGAGTTCGAGAGCAAGTTCCACTGCTTTGGGAATGGCAGCCTGGACAGCCGCCGTGGGTGATTCTCCCCAGTCCATGACTTCAGGTTGAATGCCGATGAGGGCGCGTTTTTCTGGCAGGGATTCGGTCAATCTGGCAATGTCCATCAGATCCAGCAGACCAACTTCATGGACGGAGCGTCTGGCTGACCCCAGAAACCTGTCCATATCTCTGTGTTCCATGCAGCGCACCGCACCTGCTTCCAGCCCCAGCTGTGCCGCATCGATGACGATCAGTTGATCATGATCCTGTATATCTGCCGCGAGAGAAAAACTCAAGCTGCCACCATCCAGACAGGTGACGTTCCGCAGATGGGGGTGGTGGTGTTGGAGGTAATCAAGTACATGCACACCGATACCTTCATCGGTAAGCAGGGTATTGCCAATTCCCAGGATCAATGTAGTTTGCATGTTCCCGTGCCTTCCTTCAAACCATCAGGTATTCAGATTTACGGCAGTTGAATAACCCATGCATAAAAAGTTTTTACACTCATAATGTATAGTACATTCAGCAGAAGCCATATTGATGAATGTCAATAACTGGACGATCTTCTAGAGATAATAGACGATAAACCTTAAAAATGTTGAGTGGTGTGAGCTTATGTGCTTGGGTATTCCCATGCAGGTAGTGTCGGTCGATGGTTTTGTTGCCTGCTGCGAGGCCAAAGGTGTACAGCGGGACGTGAATTTGTTTCTCTTGCAGGAGGAAACGGTGATCGTCGGTGACTATCTTGTCATGCACGCCGGCTACGCCACGCAGAAAGTCACGGCAGAAGAAGCCGCATCGGCTTGGGAGATCTATGATCAGATTCTGGCAGCAGAGGAAGATGTCGATTAAGCTGCACAATTTCGTGCAGATTCTTTCGATTGATCGGCAACCAACTGACAGGAGCAATAGTTGAGTACGGGCAATAAGAAAACCCTGAAAAAACTGACCCGTGGTTTGCGCTCGCAGTACCCGCTGTTTTATTTTCTGGGCTGGGAGGAGGAGCGCATGGAAAGCCTGCTTTCCGTCCTGGTGGAGAGTCTGTACAAGGGGCAGGGAAAACTGATCACCTGGTCAGCGACCAACGGCTTTGATGATCAGGAGGTCATCATAGGCGACCCCCTGGAAGCGTTGGCGCGTATTTTCCAGGATGACGGGGAGGCGGTCTATCTGCTGAAAGATCTGCCTTTGTGGTTCGAGCAGGAGCCAGCCCTGATCCGCAGTTTGCGGGATTTGTACTACCAACTGCATGGCCGACACATCTATGTATTCATCAGCCATCCGGTACTGAAGATACCGGAAGCCTTGAAAAAGGAACTGTTTCTGGTGGAGATGAGTCTGCCGTCGGCAGAGGATATTCTGGCGCAGCTGCAGAAGAATACGGGGGCAGGTCCAGAGCCTGATGAAAATCTGCTGTATCAGATGGCTGTCGCCATGAAGGGCCTCTCCCTGAATGAAGTGGGACATTTGCAACACCGATTGTATGCGCTGCCGGAATTGAAGTTGAGTACGGCGATGGCTGAGATTCAGGAGGAAAAATCACAGATTCTGGCCAAGGAAAGTGTGTTGCGTTTTTATCCACCCCAGCGTTCCCTGGATGAAATCGGGGGGCTGGAGAACCTCAAGGACTGGGTGCGCAAACGCCAGGATCTGTTTACCAAAGACGCTTTTGAGGATGCCGTGCCATTACCTGCGGGTGTCCTGTTCATGGGGATCAGTGGTTGTGGCAAGAGCCTGGCGGCCAAGACCATTGCCACTGCCTGGAAAATGCCCTTGGTGCGCCTGGATATGAGCCTGGTAATGTCAGGCAGCTTCGGTTCCCCGGAATATGCCTTTGAGCATGCGACACGCATTGCCGAAGAGATTGCCCCGGTGGTACTCTGGATCGATGAACTGGAAAATGCCTTTGGCTATGATGAAAGCGGCGCTTCCAGTGGCAATGTCAATATCTTTTCCAGCTTTCTTACCTGGATGCAGGAAAAGCCTGCTGGTGTGTTTCTCGCGGCGACGGCAAACCGTATTCAACAACTGCCGGCGGAGTTGATGCGCAAGGGACGTTTCGATCAGCTGTTTTTCCTGGATTTGCCCACAAGCGCGGAAAGAACACAGATATTTTCCATTCACATTCATCTCAATGGACAGAATCCGAAGGGATTCGATACCAACTATCTGGCAGCAGCCACCAAAGGCTGGAGCGGTGCCGAAATAGAAGCGGCGGTGAAGGCGGCGCGCATCGAGGCCTGGCAGGAAGGTCGGGCATTCAACGAGCAGGATGTGATTCGCAATACGGTGAATATGGTACCGTTGTCGCGTACCATGGAAGAGCAGATTCAGGCAATCAAGGACTGGTCGTATCAGCGTGCCGTGCCAGCTTCTGCTGTTGAATAAACAGGTAGGGAAGAACATGATTCAGATATTACTCGTAGATGACCACGCACTGTTCCGTTCCGGAATGAAGAGCATCCTGGATGCCCAGGAAGGTTTGGCGGTGGTGGCGGAAGCGGACACCGGAGAGGACGCTGTGGAGTATGTGCGCAAGACGCCACCGGATGTGATCCTGATGGATGTCAACATGCCGGGCATTGGAGGCATAGAGGCCACGCGCCGTATCCTGCGAATTGATCCGGAGAGCAGGGTGATCGCCCTGACGGCGCTGGACGACCAGCCTTTCCCCAACCAGTTGCTGGACGCCGGTGCAGTGGGCTATCTGACCAAGGGCAGTCCGGCAGAAGAAATGTCTTCTGCGATCCGTCAGGTAATGCGCGGGGAACATTACATCTGCAATGAAGTGGCCCAGCGACTGAGCCTTTCTGCGCTGGTAAACAAGGGGGAATCCACGCCTTTGGCCAAGCTGTCTCCCCGGGAAATGCAGGTCATGTTGATGATCACCCGGGGCAGTACCACTCAGCAGATCTCGGACGCTTTGTTTCTCAGTCCCAAGACTATCAGTACCTATCGCACGCGGTTGTTCGAGAAGCTGGAAATTCACAATGATGTGGAGCTGACGCACTTTGCCCTGCGTTATGGATTGATCGAGCTGAATACGTGACAGCGGGTTTCGATCCCGAATGCAGGGCTTGTCCACGCTTAGCGGATTTCCTGCTGGAAGTAAAGGTACAGCACCCCGACTATCACTGCCGACCTGTAGCGCCCTTCGGTGATCCTGCTGCACGCCTGCTGATCGTGGGTCTGGCTCCCGGTATGCACGGGGCCAATGCCACCGGACGGCCTTTTACCGGCGATCATGCGGGCATCCTGCTGTATGAAACGCTGTATGAATGCGGCTTTTCCTCGGCCCCGGTATCAAGTCACGCCGATGACGGATTGCAGCTGAAAAACTGCCGCATCACCAACGCGGTCAAATGCCTGCCGCCCCAGAACAAGCCGGTCGGCAGTGAAGTGAAAGCCTGCAATGCCTTTCTCCAGCAGGAACTGCGGGCATTGCCCGAAGGCAGTGTCGTGTTGGCCCTGGGCGGTATTGCTCACCGTGCCGTGATCACCGCCCTGGGAAAGCGTCAGGTGGATTTCCCCTTTGGACACGGTGCAGAGCACGATCTGGATGCAGGCATGACGCTGCTTGATTCCTACCACTGCAGCCGCTACAACACCCAGACCAAACGTCTGACGCAGCAGATGTTCAGGCAGGTCTTTGAAAAAGCCGGAACATTGCTGCGACAATAAGCATAGCTGAGGCTCGTTTCCGCCTTATGTGAAATGCCGAATCAGTAGCGGAAATTATTTGGATCGTCCGTCAAATAGCCTGTTACTCTAAAATATACATCGGTAGTGTTGCTGGCCCAGCCATCTACGCGCAGACAGGAACGCTGCGGGACGATCAACACGGGGGACTCATAATGGGCGGTCCAGCTCTGTGAGCTGGGGACCAACTTTAAAGGAACAAATTCCCTCAAGGAGCTTCCTCCATCCACCCCGGTATTGCAGCCACCGATGTGATAAAAATAAAAGGTGTATTCACCCGTATCGTTTTGCGTGTAAGGTGTGATGGTGATATCTGTTACCAGAAAGTAGAAGCCATCCGGCACACCATCGATGCCACTCCATCCCGGATCGCCCGGCCCGTAAGAAAAACAGTTTAGATATTCTTGCTCGCCAGCGGATATCTGTGCTTGGCATTTTTGTGGATAGGATTCTGGGGCCATGGCCGCAGCAGTCGTTTGAACGGTATTGTCAGGAAAGACAATGCCGCCGCTTTTCGATGCTATTGGACCATCAACCGTGAGCTCTGCGGCATGGGATGTGGATAACGTAAAAATTGGCAGGAAAAAACAGGATAATAATTTGAAAGAAAGCTTCATGGTTGCCTCCCGTGGCCCCTTCATGTGTGGAATATTTTTTATGTTCCATAAAACTAGCAGATACCGGGCAAAAAGCAAGGTAGCATGATGGAAATGACCGATACAAACGCCAGTAATTTCTTTAGATATTGTCCGAACGCCCCCCTTCCTCGTGGGAGCCGGTTTTCCAGGGCTGGCAGGCGATCACGAAGGCGGCGACCAGCGTCAGCAGCAGCCAGTCCCGACCGATGAGGATGACGGACGCCCAGCTGTAGCCGGCATAAGGCTTCTGGAACTCGGCGTACAGATCTCCTGCCAGGATGATGAGCAGCACCAGAGGGATGAAGACCTTGATCAGGAAGTCCCACCATTTTCCCAGTGGAACCGAGGAAATCCGGTTGATGTGCTTGCGCAGTTTAGGCAGCTTGAACAGCCAGCCCACCACCAGGCATTCCATGATGCCCACGCTCACCAGCCCGTAGTGGGTGACGAAGTGATCGACGATATCCAGCCACAGCAGGCCCGCATGAGTGGTGAAGACGATGGAGCCGAGAAAGCCCAGCACCGAGATGAAGGTCACCAGCTTCTGACGGCTCATGCCGAACTTGTCCACCATGGCGGCGACGAAGGCTTCGATGATGGATACGGCAGATGACAGCCCGGCCACCACCAGACAGAGGAAGAACAGGGCACCGAAGAAATTGCCGCCGGGCATCAGGCTGACGGCCTTGGGATAGGCGACGAAGGCCAGGCCGATGCTTTCCGCCACCACGTCAGACAGTTCCTGCTGCTGGGTCGTGGCCATGAAGCCCAGCACGGCAAAGACCGCCAGGCCCGCGAACAGCGAAAAGCCGCTATTGATGATCGCGGTGAGCAGGGCATTGCGGGTGATGTCTGCCTTGCGCGGCAGATAGCTGGCGTAGGCGATCATGATGCCGAAGCCCAGGCTCAGGGTGAAGAAGATCTGGCTGTAGGCATCGATCCACACTCTGGGGTCGGAAAGCCGGGAGAAGT
>CAZFXI010000052.1:0-20124 GCA_964522855.1 uncultured Sedimenticola sp. | reverse complement strand
TGCCGCCCATGCCGGACATACCAGACATGCCGCCCATGCCGGACATACCGCCCATACCAGACATGCCGTACATACTGGCACTAACTGGGGCTGCGCTCACTGCGCCTATAACAGCTGCTACGCCGATGATTTTTTTAATTTGCTTGCCTAAGTTACGCATTCGCATTTTCATGCTATTCCTCCTATTGGGATTACTCTGGACCGGGATCATCCCGGCCAGAAACATTTAGGTTGGTACAACGACGAGAACTGATTGTCATACCCACCTGAATCTATTGATGCCATCCACGCAGGTCGTAGGGACCTGTCATGCCCGGCCGAGTAAATGGTGTGTACCAGTTGCCCTGGTTGTCCAAAAAATAAAGACTGCGCGGGTAAGGGCGCTTTACGCCAGTCAGCGCTTTTTCAAACCAGACGCGATCATGCTGTACCCATTCAATAACAGGTGCACTTACGGGTCTCTGGTATGGGGCGGTGCCTGCAATGGGATAGCCAGGATTTGCTACCACAGCCGTAGAAAGCAAGAGCATGCTGGATACGGCAAATGGCAAAACAGTATTTTTCATAGTTGGTGTGCCCCACGTAGATCGCTTGTGTGTCCTGTATTTAGCAAGGGCTGTGCCATGTGCGGTTGCTTTGTATAAGTGACTGATATAGCTTGAAAAACAAATTTCTGGTAGATCCCAGCTGGCGGTGGTGACGGGAAAAACATGACTTAATGTCAGTCGCACCAGTTTGTGCTGCACTTCACATAATGTAGCAACGGGGTTGGATTTGACTGAGGTGTCGTATCATTCCAGTAAAAACAGATCCTTATGAAAACTTTTTGAATTGTTTTATTGGGTAATGACAAATTGTCAGGAACCTGCCTGGAAAATGGTTTCAGTGACCAGGCAGGTTACAGGGAGGGGTCAGTTCAATACGATGACTGCACCATCATGGTTTCTGATGGCAATTTGCTGAAGGAGCGTATGGGGTGTTCGATCTGCGACAATGCTTACGATATAGATATTGAGTATCTTGCGTATCCTGCCTACCGAAGCGTGGTAGCCCGATTGTCCTTTTAGCCAGCTGACGGCAATATCATGCGCTTTCTGCCAACTGTTGACCGGTAATGTAACGCCTGCTGTTTGCGGGATTCCGGGGCAGGCGCGAGGTTTGTTCGTCGGTGTCTGCTCCGGGGGGTATAGCAGAATGCTGCCGTCAGCCGTATTGGTGACCTGCCAACCGGCATCACGAAGTTTCTGCTGCATGCTCTGGAATGATTCTTCGGTATCGGATTTCTCAGCCTTTGGTGCGGTAACTATAGGTTTTTCCGGTGGGATGAGAATCAGGGAGCCATCAGCATCCTGCAGGGTTTTCCAGCCGCTTTTCCGGAGCTGTTGCTCGATTTCCTTCCACCGGTTTTCCCTGGATGCCGCCGCAGCGGTACCACCGTCATGCATGATGATCAGGCTGCCATTGCTTTCCTGGCGTACTTTCCAGCCAGCTGCCTCCAGTTTGTCCACAAGCTTCGTTGTATCCAGCGCGTTGATCGATGTGTCTGTTCCGGTTTGCTCTGACGTGTCGGGCGCAGCCAGTGTATTTTCGAAACTCGAAACCGTTACCTGTGCACCAATGCCGGCACTCAGGGTTGATAACGTCATTGTCAGAAGGATTGCGGATATCTTTTTCATGTCACTACCTTTTGGGTGATGGTGTGGGTTGCTGGGTGTCAGGTTAACGAAGCAAGAGCTGCGCCAATCACTGTTGATCATTGCGAAGTGCTTGTGAAGGCAGGGTTTCTTTGTCACTGTTCTCTTGAGCATGAGGAAACTCTCTTTCCGGAGCCTGACGGAATGTCAGAGAGGCTGGATTGTGCAGGGTCAGTCAAACTCGGTTTCATCGTTTTGCAGCATCGTCGCAATCTCGAAGCGCAGCCGTTTATCTATACCTATCCCTTGCCAGCCAGAATCCTCACCAAGAGCGGCCAGAGCGACGGGAAGTCCATCGCAGTTGCGTATGACCAGTGTTTCGATGGTGCCATCTGCAATTTGTGCGATGATCTGCTGACCGTACTCGTGTTGATAGTCGATTTCTCCCTCTTCATCCCACAGGGTACTTTGTTCCGGATTCAAAGTAACAATGGCGAGAGGGCGATTGTCCATGGTGGCAGCAAAGGTACTCAGTTCATCGAGTGTGCGCTGGCGGGAGTCATCATCATGAAGTTCTTCAGTGAAGGTCAATTGGTATTTTGGCATGGCGGTTCTCAGCGGAAAGTGACCCGTAATGGATGTTGAATTCGGTTATCATGCTGTTTATACCCCGCTATACTTGCATACTCAGGTACCCGATAGAGAGCAGAGACATCATGGATCAGAAAAAGAAAAAAGTGAAAAAGCGTGCGGGTAAGGTGATCCACAGCATGGTGGCTCAGCATGCGATAGACAAGGCAAAGGAAATTCGCGCACGCTATGGTCCGGTCATCGACTATCCCACGGTGTTGCGCATCCTTGAAGACAGAAGGTGCATCCGCTATCCGCTCAAAGTGCAGTTTGTCACCGAAGGAATTGAACCCGGAATGTTTGGCAAGACGGAGCCTGTTTCGGAAGACCTCGATGAGGGATATGTGGTGTCGCTGCATCAGGCTTTTGAGGACAGACCGGAGGTACTTCCGGCGCTGATTCTCTATCAGTCTGTTCTGGCCAACTATGGGGACCTGGCAACTGCAGATGATGCAGAGATCTTTGGTTCTTCGGTGCTGGATATGGAAAGGGAAGCCTTCTATGCGCAGATTGTTGATCTTACGGATACGCTCTGGGCAGATTGAGCGGAATTTGGCCCGACCAGGGCCGCACCTGGTTCGCAATGTCTATCTCGGCTGGCTGGCAAGCCATTTGGCAACGACAGCCATCTCATCGTCGTTGATCAGATGCATGACATTTTTCATCGCGATGGAGCTGTCGTTGCTGCGTGTGCCGTCCTTGATTTTCTTCATTTGAGCCAGCAGGTAAGGCTCCTTTTGACCGGCTATTTTTGGAAAATCGCTCATCACCGGTTCTCTACCGCCTGCACCATGGCAGGCGATGCAGGTGCGTTCCTTGTACAGGTGGGCGCCATCAAGCGCAAATGCGGAGCCGGACAACAGGATGATACCAATGGCTACTGCTGCGGTGATCGATAATTTATGTAGTGTCATTGCGTTAATCTCCAGTGGTAAAGCCGGGTAAAGCCATGGCTATCCAGGGATGATGATTATGTCTTGCATGCCTTGTGCATGGCAACGGTACCGCCTAGCAGTGAACGACCGGTGACATCGTCAAAGCCCAGTTCTGAAAGCAGGCGGGAAAGCTCTTCCGTGGAGTAGAACAGGCGAATGGCATCGACGAAGTAGTTACGACAGGCTTTGGCTTCAGGGCCGGAGTTGATCGCCCAGGATGTCGCTTTGAGGCATCCCTTGAGATACAGGCAGTAGGCTTCTTCGATGATTTTGCTGGATGGGCGCAGCATGTCGAAATGATGAAAGCTTCCACCGGGTTTCAATACACGCTTGATTTCAGAAAAGACTTCGATAACCCGCAAATGCCGTGTTGCATACTGCAGCGTAACGACATCGAAATGATTGTCGGGAAAGGGCAGGCTGTGCACATCACAAATATGCCCCTTGATTTCGAAGCCCTGCTGCGTGGCACGCTCCTTGCCAACTTGCTGCATGGAATTGCTGCGATCCACGGCATGGACTTCAATCTCGGGTTGTTTCTTCAGCAATTCGATGCCGATAACATTGGTTCCCGCGCAGACATCGAGGACGCGCTGGCCAGGCTGGACATCTATGGTGGCAATGAAACGGCGTCTCAACCCTTTCAACAGGCCGAGACTGGCAAAGTCATTGGCTTTGTCATAGGTCGCAGCAACATCTGCAAATACGGCATTTATCCTGGTTTCCCAGATGGATTCAAATGCTTTCTTTCTGGCGTTCTCCTTTTCCTGAAAACTGGTCATTTTGTGATACTCCTCTGGGTGAAAATGGCTATTCTTGTCGTTAACACCATTTCTGAAATAACCGCCTTTCCTGCGGATGGATGGATCAAGCTGTCTAGCCTCGGTTTCAACTGCTGTGACCCTCTGGGTAAGGATTCACTGTTCTGAATAATGGGTGTGCTCATGGATGCGTTCATGATCGGCGTTGTGCATGCCCTTGGGCAGCATGGGTGCCGGTTCAGGATCGAGTTGTGCAAAACCGGATTGTCGGTCGCCCTGTTCAACATCGTGGGGATTGTGGCACTCGGTACATACCCACCAGCGTTTCTTCGCACCAGCCTTCCACATGCCAATACGCTTGCCGTGGATGCCTTCACGCCAACGGCGATAGACCTGACCATGACACTTCCCGCACAGTTTTTGCGGTTGATTGAAGCTGATGGGATTGCCGAAATGATCGATGAGTTTGGTTCGTTCTGCCGCATGATGACAATCCAGACACCAGATGGCGCCTTTGCCATGCTTCAGTTTCATGGCGTCCGGCACGATGTCCTTGTGCATCCGCAACGGACGGGGCAACTTGTCCTTGGGGTAGGGAACGTACTGTCCGTTGTGACAGGCCATGGAGCAGATGGTCAGCAGCTTGTTTCGATCAATTTGTGGTTCCCGGGGCTTCACCACCGCCTGTTCATGGGAATAGTCCGCTTCTATGGGCATGTCGCCCATGGGGATGGTTGCATCAAAAGGATCGCCCCACCACAGAACTGCCCCGGTAGTCGGGGAGCACTTCACATTGGGTTCTCCCGGGTGCATGTTTTTCTGTTCCACCTGGCTCATGTCCTTGCGGCTTTCGAAGCATTCCTTGCCGGTCGGTATCGCTTCTCCATACGTGGTGGATGGCAGTGCTGCTGCAAAGAGGCATAGGCCGATGATGGATGCACACCATTGATTGCTAATCATGTCTTTATATCTCCTGAATACGCTGCAATAGGCTGCTGCAGCAGATTCGTTGTCCGATACTCTTGGTCAAGCGGTTGCCGCACCCGGTTGTTTGCTCCGCGATGGTTGATCAACTGGCTCCTGGTATTTCACCTTTTCGAGCATGACACCTGTTGCCCCTTTGATAAGCACGGTCAGAATGAAGAAACCCAACGCCCAGATGCCGGCAACGATCATGTACTCAATAAGTGTGGGTGTGTATTCGGCATACTCGCCAACCGGCGTAGGGATAACACCCGGGAGCATCAGGCCCATGCCCTTTTCGATCCAGATTCCAAGAAATACGGCTATGCAGAGAAATGGCAGGATGACCAGATTCTTCCTCAACCGGGGAATCAGCAACAGAATGAAAGCGCCAGCCATCAAGCCGAGAGATGTCCAGTAGAAAGGTACCAGTGCATGCAGGCCGTTGTGACCAAACATCAGGTATTTCAGACCGCCTGCGTGTTCGGTACTGGGATAGAGTTCGGTTACGACTTCAGACAGCATGAAAAACAGGGCAATGCCCAGACACCAGGTAACAATTTGGGACAACAGATGGATGGCGTTGTCGGCAATCTTGAATGGAGTGAACCTGCGTACCAGCAGAAACACGATAATGATCAGTGACGGACCGGCGGCAAAAGCGGTGATAATGAACTTGATCGGCATGATCGAGTGAAACCACATAGGACGTGCCGGCATAGTGTTGATCAGGAAGGCCGTTACCGTGTGGATGCTCACCGCCCAGACGATGGCAACATAAACGATAGGCAGGTAAAACCATTTATTGATGGGTTGGCCGGTATATTTCTTGTACAGAAAATAAAAACCACCAGTGATGTTCAGCAACAGATAGACGTTCAGTACGATGACATCCCAGGCCAGCATAGAGTTGGGCCAGTTGAGTATGCCGATACCCGGAACCAGATGCCAGGCACGGTCGGGTCTTCCCATATGGGCAACCACGAACAGCAGGCACATGATGACAGCGGCAATGGCTACCATTTCCCCGAGTACTACGATCTTGTGCATGTCATGGTGTTTGTAGACATAGGCAGGGAATACCACGGTCACCGCTGCTGCCGCGACACCAACCATAAAAACAAAGTTGGCCAGATAGAATCCCCAGCTGACCTGGTCGTTGAGACCCGTGACAATCATTCCGTCGCGAAGCTGCACATATTCACCATAGCCCCAGAGTGCGATGAAAAAGGACAGGAACAGCAACCAGGCCCAGAAGAACAGACCACCGGAAAATCCTGCGCGTATGAAATCAAAAGCAAAAGAACTAAAACGTTTCACGAGATATCCCCTTAGTCCATGAAGTAGAAAAACTTCGGATAGGTATTCAGGTCTGCGCGTAGACGGAAGACTTTCTTGGTCGCGAGTACCTTGCGTATGTCGCTGTCGGGATCCAGCAGATTGCCCATCTTTCTGGCGCCCACCGGACAGACCTCGACGCAGGCGGTCCAACGCCCCTTGCGGGTGCGCTGAATACAGAAAGTACATTTTTCAACCACGCCTTTCATGCGTGGGCGGTTGCCCAGATAATGGGTAACCGGGTTCATGTCCTCTTTGGGCAGGTCCGGTTCCCCCCAGTTGAAGCGTCGCGCCCAGTAAGGGCAGGCGCCAATGCACATGCGGCAGCCGATACACCAGTTGTAGTCGATGACCACGATGCCGTCTGGATCACGGTAAGTGGTTCTCACGGGGCAAACCTTGACGCAAGGTGGCTTTTCACACTGCATGCACTGCATGGGAAGATAGAAGGCGTCTTTTTCTGGTACTTTATCTGGCTGATAGTAGTGTTGTCCTTCGAGGACGACCCCTGCCGGTTTATAGGCGTTGCCGCCAACCTGTATGCCGTAGTCCTCCGGATAGCCTCCCTTGTCCCTGTCTTCTTCCGAGAAATTGCCTTTCTCCAGGCGCAGTACCCGAATCCACTCAATCTCCTGTTCCTTTCCCCGGGACTGGTTGTTCTCGGCAACGCATGCCTTGACGCAACGCCTGCAACCGATGCATTTCTGTATGTTCAGTGCATAGCCAAACAGTACGCCATTGATAGCGGGGGAGCCGTCAACGGAAACTCTTTTTCCGAATTCTTCCGAATAACGTTTTTCCAGCCTGTCGATGGCCTCTTTCTTCTCTTCCTCTGTCATCAAACGGTAGTGTTTCTGGAAATGCTCGGACCAGCTGACATTGGCCGTGGCCTTGGACGGTTTGGGAGAGAGCAGCATCGCTGTGCCAGCGAGTGATGCTGCGCTATAAGTGCCTGCCTTTCGAAGAAAATCACGACGGGTGGGGCTGTCAGCGCGTTTTTTTTCGTTGTGTCTGTTTTCCATGATTATCCTCTGATCGATTTGCAATCTAGTGGAATAAGGTTGTACTCATCTGGCATGGCTCGATAGCGCGGGCGTGCCATGCAGTAGCTCTGCGCCACAATATGCCGTTGGAAAAGTCTGTTTTGCCGACGCAGGGGAGGCATCAGTTTTTATTGGCATGGTTGCGGGTGAAAATCTGCACAATGTCTTCTACTTCCTGCTCGGACATCAGCACATACTCGCGTTCAATCAGTTCCTGCTCGCCGTTTGTTGCGTCTTTGGCGTAACGCTGATGCAAATCTGGTTGTGGTACCGCGTCGATAGCCATTTTCGTCAAGCCAGCGGTACCCGTGATTGAAGCTGCACCGAGGGTTGCTCTGGTGAAAAACTGCCGCCTTGCCGCTCTTGTTATCTCGTCGCACTGTGTTGAATTCTTATCGTGCCGATCAGGGAAAAACTGCTTCTGGATTGCGGCCATTGCGCGCTTCAACATGTCAAATCCCTCCTTATTGGGCTATTACCGAATTTTGAAAACACCTGAATCCCGTTACATATTGTTATGTTCGTTGCATGCTGCTATTGAATACGTGTGAAGAAATGAAGTTCCGATACCCCCAAGCAAGCAATATGCCATTTCTTGCTAAAATCCATAACATGCTGTTTTTGCTGGTGAATTAATCTTTGTCAGCCAGTGTCCATCTGTTGTCCTGGAAATTTAACTGACAAGTTGGCAGGTTGGGTTGTGGAAAATTGATAATATATTGAATAGTAAAGAAAAATGGCTATGACATATTGGCATGAGGGGGTCTGATCTGCATGTCAGGGAATTGTCGATGGAGTAGAAACCACGATTGCCGATTAGAGTGAATGACGAGAGTATCCTTGCCTTATCCTGACAAATTGTCATAGATATATATTTCATTCTCCGTAGAATGATTGATAGAACAAAAGATTGGTGATCTACTCGGTTACTTTCGCGTTGTTTGCCAACAAAAGCATGGGAGGAGGGAATGCAGGCATGATCTGGTTCAGACAAAGCCTGAATCACAAGTTCACCATTGCGACAATTGCAGGTTTCCTGATCAGTTCGGTAGTTTTCTTGGCGCTGTTTCTCGGGTTTTACAGGAATGAACTGGAGCAGGAAAAGACCCAGGCCGTGCGTGAAGTGAACCAGCTTCTCCAGTCTTCTCTGGAGAATGCGATGCTCAAGCGCGACCTGGATGGACTGATTTATATCGTCCGCCATCTGGGGGAGCAACCCAATATCCGTGATGTCATGATCGTCAACCCGGACGGGCTGGTGCGTTTTGCCAGTGATCCCGGCCATGAAGGACAAAAAATGGCTGCAGATCTGGTTCAGGGAACAGAGGCACATACACTGTTCATGAAAAATGATCGGGGCGAGGATGTGCTGCGCAGTATCAATCCGGTGCACAACAAACCGCCTTGTCAGGTGTGCCATGGGCCGATGGAGAAGCACCCCATCAACGGGATATTGTTCGTGGATTATGATGCTACCTCCATTCGCCAACAGGCACGGGATACCACGCTCATGCTCATGGGGGCTGGCGCGCTGATCGTCTTGATCAACCTGCTGGGTGGGTGGTGGTTTATCCGCCGGTATATTCTGAAACCTGTAGCAACATTGAATAACGCCAGCGAGTCTCTAGCCCGAGGTGAACTACATACGCGTGTCCCCACCCAAGGGAATGACGAACTTGCTCGCCTCGGTGATGCGTTCAATCTCATGGCAGAAAACCTCGACTTTCGCACACGCCAGATCGAAGAAGGACGAGCCTTTTTGCAGGCGATGGTGGATGCCATCCCGGATGGTGTGCGCATCATCGATGATGACTACAACATGTTGCTGGTCAATCGGTCGTTTCGTGAGCAGACACACTGTCCCGACCAGTCCTGGGTGGGTGAAAAATGTTATCGGGCTGCCCACAACCTGGATTCGCCTTGTCCGGCTGAGTTGCTCACCTGTCCGCTGGAGGAAATTCGCCGGGATGCAAAACCCCTGAAGGTCATTCATCGTCACAGCAGCTGTGATGAGGGTACACTGGATGTGGAGATTTATGCGGCACCCATGCGCATCACCATAGACGGTGAGGAAAAAACCCTGATAGTTGAGTCCATTCGTGATCTGAGTCAGCAGGTGCGGTTTACTCATGAGCAGCGCCTGTCTGAACTGGGACGGCTCGCTGCGGGTGTTGCGCACGAAATCTTCAATCCCCTCAGTTCCATGAAGCTGGCCTTGCATTCATTGCTGCAGAGTGTCAATCGGGAAGGGCAGTCTGCAGAGGTCACCGACTATCTTGCGGTGGTCGAGCAGGAAATGGATCAGTGCATCCACATCACCGACCGGTTGTTGCGTCTCAGTGCCGCGCCATTGGAAGAGAAGGAACTGGTGGACATGCAGGAAGTTGTGGAAGATACGCTCAGCTTGCTCAAGTGGGACGCAGAGCAGTCTGGCATCGAGCTGATCAGGTATTTTCCTGAAGCGCCTCTAAGGGTATTGGCCAGCAGCAGCGAGATGCGCATGCTGGTTCTGAATCTGATCCAGAACGCCTTTCATGCCATGCCAAACAGTGGTCAACTGCGCATTTCCGGCAAGCTGATCGATGATCAGGTCGTGCTGGATTTCGTCGACACCGGCGTGGGTATCCCGGCAGATGAACTCCCCTATATCTTCATGCCTTTCTTCAGCCGCCGCGCTGATGGCGTGAGCGGTACCGGCCTCGGGCTTTCCATTTCCAGAACCATCGTCGAGGGTTGTGGTGGCAAGCTCATGGTTACCAGTGAGCAGGGCAAAGGCAGTTGTTTTTCGGTTGTTATTCCCGAAGCCAGTCTGGATGCGTTGATGACATGAAAGCGAGAATTCTTGTCGTCGAAGATGATGCCCTGCTGAACCGCATGATCGTGCGCCAGCTGGAGGGAATGGGGCATACGGTTGCCGGCATGGAAAGCCTGAAAGAAGCCGGAGACTACCTCAAAAAATATGAGCCTGACCTGATTATTTCAGATATGCGCTTGCCGGATGGTGATTGTATAACCGAGCTGCCTTCGCTGGGAGAATCCCATCCTGTCATCGTGCTCACAGCCTATGGCACGGTCAAGAACGCGGTGGAAGCGATCCAGGCGGGAGCGGCAGATTATCTGAGCAAGCCGGTCAGCCCTGATGAGTTGGCATTGACGGTGAAGCGTGTGCTGGATACTGCCGCCCTGCAGGCGGATCATCAGTTCTGCAAGGCCAGACTCAAGGCACAGTCTGATTCACAGACTTTCATGATTGGTCAGAGTGAAGCACTGGAGCAGGTGAAAGAGCTGATAGACGCGGTTGCAGACAGTGATATGACGGTGCTGGTGTTGGGGGAGAGCGGTGCCGGCAAGGAATTGGTGGCGCGTGCCATTCACGAACAAAGCCACCGGTCAAAACGCAACTTTGTGGCCGTGGATTGTTGCACCTTGCAGGAAAGCCTGTTCGAGTCCGAATTGTTCGGGCACGAGAAAGGAGCCTTTACCGGCGCAGATCGAAAGAAAAAAGGCTTGATCGAAGGTGCAGCAGGGGGCACCCTGTTTCTCGATGAAATCGGTGAAATTCCACCGGCCATCCAGGCCAAGTTGCTACGGGTATTGGAAACGGGCCAGTTCCGGCGAGTGGGGGGCACCAAGGATCTGGCGTCAGATGTGCGTATCGTTGCGGCCACCAACAGAAACCTGAATAAGATGTCCGAAGACGGCGAATTCAGGGCGGACCTGTATTATCGTCTGGAAGCCTTTACGATCTACACACCACCCCTGCGGGATCGTCGTGAGGACATTCCTCACCTGGTCGAGTATTTTATTCGCAATCATGATTTTTCCATGCGCGTGAAAAAAAATGTGACCAAGGAAGCCGTGCGCAAACTTATCGCCTATGACTGGCCGGGCAACGTGCGTGAACTGAAGAATGTGGTGGAGCGGGCGATTATTCTGTCCAGGGACAAGAAAGTTATTCGAAGTGAGCACCTGACCTTCGGTGCCTGCAAGCAGGAAGCCTCGGGGCTGCACTTGGATCTTCCCGTGGGCTCCAGTCCCACACTGGAAGAACTCGAGGCGTCGTATCTGAAAATGCTGCTCGACAAACATGCCGGCCATCGTGCGACCGTTGCCCAGATCATGGGTATCAGTGAACGACATGTGTATCGCCTGATCGGTAAATACGAGCTTGCATAAACAATGGTCATCGATATCTGTTGACTGTTTGAATGAAATTCATTATCGTTTAAAGTCATGTACGCCCTGCACCGAAAATTCCTTGCCGTGTTGCTGTCCCTGATGCTGGGACTGCTGCCGCTACAGGGTGTGTTTGCTGGAGAAACTTCCATGCCGATGCATGAAAGCATGGTCGGTGCCTCCATGAATGACACCATGAGCCATGAGCAAGCATCCAAAATGTCGCTCGATTGCGACCAGTGCGAGCAGGATAGTTGCTGCAGTGGCAGTTCCTGTGATATCCATCACTGTGCATCCTGTGTCTTTGCTGCGGTGCTGACAGAACCCACCGCGATGCTGCCTCTTCCCGCCGCTGTCCCTTTGCCGGCTTTCGATCCACGCGTTCGTTCTTTTACGCTTTCTTCTCTGTACCGCCCCCCACGGGTCTGATTCCCTGCTGTAACTCCGCCTGGAGTTAATCATTGTTTAGCAATCAAGTCGTTTTCAGCGCGCCTGGCGTGTCTGAAATGCAGAGGAATCCATTACATGAGAAACAAAAAAACAGTTTTTTCGGGGACAGATCTGTCCCTTTCACGTCGCCGCTTCGTGCAAGGCATGGCCATGGGCGGTATTGCCGCCAGCATGGGGCTGACATCACGTGCCTTGTGGGCCAATGTCGATCAGCAGCAGAAGATGCCCACCCTCACGGGTACAGATTTCGATCTGGCCATCTCTGAGCAGGCGGTCAACTTTACCGGAACGCCGCGTATCGCCACCACGGTCAATGGTTCCCTTCCCGCGCCGATTCTGCGCTGGAAGGAGGGAGATACCGTTAGCCTGCGGGTGAAGAACAATCTGCCGGAAAGCAGCTCCATTCACTGGCATGGGATTATCCTGCCCAGCAGTCAGGATGGCGTACCCAACATCTCTGATGGTTTTTCCGGTATCGCGCCGGGTGCGACCCAGGAATACAGCTTCAAACTTGTTCAGAGCGGTACCTATTGGTACCACAGTCATTCCGGCTTTCAGGAGCAAACCGGGTTGTATGGCCCTATCATTGTGGACCCCCTCGAACCCGAACCCTTTACCTATGACCGTGACTATGTAGTGATGCTCTCAGACTGGACAGATGAAGATCCCACAGTGGTCTATGCCAAGCTGAAGAAGCTCAGTCACTACTACAACTTCAATGAGCGTACGCACAAGGATCTGATGAAAGACCTGAAGGAAAAAGGGCTGGCGCGTACCTGGTCTGAGCGCAAGATGTGGATGCAGATGCGCATGAGTCAGCGTGATCTGGCAGATGTGACCGGTTATACCTATACCTATCTGATGAATGGCCAGACACCGGCGGACGGCTGGATGGGCCTGTTTCGCAAGGGTGAGAAGATCCGCCTGCGTTTCATCAACGGTTCGGCCATGAGTTTCTTCGATGTGCGAATTTCTGGTCTGAAAATGACTGTGGTGGCCGCCGACGGTCAGTATGTGCAGCCCGTTTCCGTCGATGAGTTCCGCATCGGTGTGGCAGAAACCTACGATGTCATCGTCGAGCCTGATGAGGGAGCCTATTCGATCTTTGCGCAATCCATCGATCGCTCGGGTTACGCAAGGGGTACCCTTGCTCCCGATCCAACCATGACGGCAGAAGTGCCGGCGATGGATCCTGTACCCAATCTTATGCATACCGATATGGGCATGGATATGAGCAGTATGGGGCACAGCATGCACGACATGGGTGGCATGGATATGGCAGGCATGGACCACAGTAAGATGCAGATGGGTGGTATGGACATGAAAGGCATGGATCATAGCCAGCATCAGATGCCCGGACCGAAAAAGCCGGTACACCCTTCGGATTTCAGCTCTGGCAAGGTGGTTCATGCGCCCACGGAATACGGTCCCCATGTGGATATGCGTTCCGCAGCGCCGCAATACCGTTTGAGTGATCCCGGTGTGGGACTCAGAAACAACGGGCGACGGGTGCTGACCTATGCTGACCTGAAAAGTCTGCATGGCACCCATGATCCCCGGGAACCTGATCGTGAAATCCAGTTGCATCTCACGGGCAACATGAGTCGCTACATGTGGTCGGTGAACGGTGTGAAATTTGCCAATGCTGAACCGCTACGCTGGAAGATGGGTGAGCGTCTGCGCATTACTTTCGTCAATGACACCATGATGAACCACCCCATGCATCTGCATGGCATGTGGAGCGACCTGGAAACCGGTGACAATGATTTTATTCCACGCAAACACACAGTCATCGTGCAACCGGGTTCACGCATCAGCTATCGGGTCACGGTGGATGCCGAAGGGGGATGGGCTTACCACTGCCATCTGTTGTATCACATGCTGGGCATGTTCCGTGAAGTGCAGGTCAGCTGAGGAGAAGTGAAATGAAAACAACCAATATGATGATGCTGGCACTAGCTGTGAGCGGAAGCGCTGTAGCAGGTGGCATGAACGATGACCCCTTCCTGTTCATGCTGAAGGTGGACAAACTCGAGTTGCGTGATGCTGACGATGGCACGGCACTGGTCTGGGATGCCCAGGCCTGGGCAGGCAAGGATCTGAACAAGCTCTGGATCAAGAGTGAAGGTGAGCAGGTTGACAATGAAGTCGAGGAAGGTGATGTGGAAGTGCTGTACAGCAGGGCCATTGCACCTTTCTGGGACCTGCAGGCTGGGTGGCGGCATGATTTCCGTCCCACACCCAGCCGTGATTGGGCAGTCTTTGGCGTAAAGGGCCTGGCTCCCTATCTGTTCGAGGTGGATGCGACAGCCTATGCCGGGGAGTCCGGTCGCTTGGCGGCAAGCCTGGATGTGGAATATGAATACATGTTCACGCAAAAGCTGATCCTGTCGCCCGAGCTGGAGATGAATTTCTACAGCAAGGACGACGAGGCTGTGGGGATTGGCTCCGGTCTGTCTGATATGGAAGCCGGTCTGCGCCTGCGCTACGAAATCGTGCGCGAGTTTGCGCCCTATATTGGCGTCAACTGGTGGCGCAAATTCGGCAATACGGCTGACTATGCCAAAGCTGAAGGTAGTGAAAGCAGTGATACCCAATTTGTCACCGGTTTCCGCTTGTGGTTCTGAACAGGAGAGAGAGATGAGTCAACAAAAAGCAAAGAAACGCAGTAACTGGTCTGTAGCTGCACTGTCGGTCTTTACGGGCGCCCTCCTGGTGGCCGGATCGTATCTGCTGACGTCGGCGACCGCAGCCGCTGCAGAAATCGTTGTCTATAAAAGCCCGACCTGTGGCTGCTGCAAGAAATGGGTATCCTACATGCGAAAGAATGGCTTCGATGTAGAAGTGCATGAGCAATATAATGTAACGCCTATGAAGGATACATTGGGTGTGCCGAAGCGTTTGCGTTCCTGCCATACCGCCAAGGTGGGTGGCTATATTGTGGAAGGTCATGTGCCTGCAGATGTGGTCAAGCGCCTGCTGGAGGAGAAGCCACAGATTACCGGCGTCGCCGTGCCGGGTATGCCCATGGGATCGCCGGGCATGGAAGGATTCCGCAAGGATCCCTATGACATAATCAGCTTCACGGATAGCGGCAAGATAGGGATTTTTGCCAGGCGCTGAAAGTAGATAGTACGTGTAGAACCTTCGGCCAGCTGATCTGGTCGCAGGTTGTTTACCCCTGAAGGTTACAAGCAATGCAAGCTGAAGAATTTTTTGTTCCTGAAGAGTACCTGTTGAAAGTGCAGGGCATGACCTGCGGACACTGTGCTGACCGTGTGGAGAAGGCGGCACAGTCGGTTGAAGGCGTCACCCATGCCGAGGTGGATCTGGAGACCGGTACCATTCAGGTGCGGGGCGGGCGTCCTCATGAAGTCGTTGAAGCGATTGGCATGACCGGCTATGAGGCGGCCCCTGTGCCGGACATCCCCGAAAGCTGTCCTTTGCCTGAGGAGTCTGTGATGGCCAATGCACCCGCAGCGCTGACCAATGCCTATACCCTGTCGGTGAGCGACATGACCTGCACCAGCTGTGTGGGTCGCGTGGAAAAGGCCATACTGGCCGTGGATGGTGTGCAGGAGGCTGCTGTGGATCTGGTAAACCAGACCGCACAAGTGGTGGGTGGCGCCCCCCAGGCGGTCGTCGATGCCATCGTGGATCAAGGATATCCTGCTGAAATACAGGCGGGTCCGGCGCAGGAAGATGGCTATGAATTAGCCATAGGTGACATGACCTGTTCCAGTTGCGTGGCGACAGTTGAAAAAGCCATTCGGGCGGTACCGGGCGTGCGGGATGCTGCAGTCAATCTGCTGGAAAAGACTGCTATCGTGCATGGAGGTGATCCCAAGTCGGCGATCGATGCCATCATCGATCAGGGCTACGATGCCCGCTTGCAGGAACGACATACTTCTCCAAATGAATTTCGCTTGGTGTTTTCTGGAAGCGCCCTTGCGGAAAAAGAGGTTTTGCAAACGCTGCGCGACTCGAATCCCGCAGTGGAAATTGTCGAAGTGCAATGGCCCGTCGTTGCGGTAAAGACTGCCAGACATCCGGCGAAGCTGATCCTATGGCTGCGTGAGCAGGGTGTTCCAGCCACAGTAGAAGAACAGTTTGTCGATCCCTATGTGGAGCAGGCAAGGAAGGCACAGCTGGAAATCCGCCGTTCCTGGCGCCGTGCCCTGGTGGCAGGCCTGGTAGGTGGCCTGCTCATTGCCGGGGAGTTCAGCGGCCTGTTGCCACAGCTGAAAGCGGCGCAGACCGCGCTGGGTGTCAGTGGCCAGGTCGTCTGGGGCGGGATTGCGCTGATCGTCCTGTTTACCATGTGGTATAGCGGACGCAATTATTACAGTACCGCCATCAAGCAGGCACGGCACTTGTCCGCCAATATGGACACACTGGTAGCATTGGGTACTTCCGCTGCCTGGCTGTCATCGGTGATCTTTATCATCAAACCGGATTTCATACCCGGCGATCCCAAGTTGTATCTGGATGCGGCAGTGTTGATTCTGTCTTTTCTGCAATTGGGTCATGCCCTGGAAATTCGCGCCAAGCGCACGACCAGTGAAGCCATCGGTTCGTTGTTGAAACTGGCGCCAAAAACGGCAAAGCTGATCATGGACGGTGAGGAAGTGGAGTTGCCCGTATCCCTCCTGCGCCCAGGAGACCGGCTGCGGGTGCGCCCGGGAGAAACGGTTCCCATCGATGGTGAGGTTGCCGAGGGCAGCTCCAGTGTGGATGAGGCCATGCTCACCGGCGAACCCATCCCGGTTGAGAAAAAGTCCGGCGACCAGGCCATCGGTGGTACCCGTAATCTCAATGGCAGCTTTGTACTGGAGGTCAGTAAACCGGCCAGCGAAACCACCTTGTCGCACATCATCGAGATGGTGAAGAAGGCGCAGTTGAGCAAACCGGCGATTGCACGTCTGGTGGACAGAGTATCAGCGGTGTTCGTGCCCATCGTCATCCTCATTGCCATCACTGCATTTACTGTCTGGTATTTTGCGGGGCCGACGCCGTCTCTTGCCTATGCACTCACCGCCGGCATCGCGGTGCTGGTCATTGCCTGTCCCTGTGCCCTGGGGCTGGCTACACCCATCGCGATCATGATGGGAACAGGCCGTGCTGCACAGCTGAACATCCTGATCCGCAACAGCGAAGCCTTGCAGAGCGCATCCAGTCTCACTCATCTGGTGGTGGACAAGACAGGTACCCTGACCCAGGGACGACCGGAAGTGACGGCTATCCATCCTCATGGGGCATTGAATGAGGACGAGTTGCTGACTTTGGCTGCCAGCCTCGAGAGTCAGTCCGAACATCCACTGGCGGAAGCAATCAACAAGGCTGCCAGCGAAAAGGGATTGGTTCTGCAGGATGCGGAAGACTTTCTGGCGGTATCAGGGCGGGGCATTCAGGCAAACATCAATGGGGATCTTGCTGTGCTTGGCAATCAGCATTTCCTGCAAGATGCGGGCATCGAGATTCCGGATGAATTGAAGCAAATCGCCAAGCAAGAGGCTGTACAGGGTGGTACGCCCATCTGGTTGGGTGCTGGCAGAAAACTGGGCGGATTGCTGATACTGAAAGATCCCATCCGTGAGGACACGCCAAAGGCGGTCAAGGCATTGCAGAAGCGTGATGTCACCTTGGTGATGTGTACCGGAGACAACGACGTGACGGCTAGGGCGGTGGCTGCGCAGCTGGGGATTTCTGAGGTTCACAGTGAAGTCATGCCCGAAGACAAGCTGAACGTGGTCAGGGATCTTCAACGCCAGGGTCACAAGGTTGGCATGGTAGGTGACGGCGTGAACGATGCCCCAGCGCTGGCTCAGGCGGATACCAGTTTCGCCATCGGCAGTGGTACCGACGTGGCCATCGACAACGCGGACATCACACTCGCCGGTGATTCCCTGCACAATGTCAGTACAGCAATTGCCATATCCACAGCGACCCTGCGCAATATCAAGCAGAACCTGTTCGGTGCCTTCATTTATAATGTCACGGGTATTCCGCTGGCGGCCGGGGTGTTGTACCCGCTTACCGGCTGGATGCTGGAGCCCATGTTTGCCAGTGCGGCCATGGCACTGTCATCAGTCACCGTGGTAACCAACGCGAATCGATTGCGTTTTTTCAAACCAGAAAAGTAACGAGGTGTATTCATGTCTTCCGAAATCAGGTTGAACATCAATGGCATGACCTGTGGTCATTGCGTGGCGCATACAAAAAAGAATCTGGAAGCCGTTCCTGGCGTCAGCGAAGTGGAAGTCGCGCTGGAGCCGGGTGCAGCGGTTGTCCGGGGTGATGTGGATGCCGATGCGTTGATCGCAGCGGTGAAGGAAGCCGGTTATGAGGCCGTTGTTGCTGAATGAGCTGCTGTTATTGATTCAGTCGGGAGTATTGCCCCGAGTGGCATGCAGATAGTCCGTTGCATTCAGTAATTTCAATGCGCCGCGTTTGTCCCGGTAAGGTTGTACATAAACGGTATTCCCTGAATATTTCTGCTTGCTATCGTGGATGACCAGAAAGCTATCAGGATGTGCTTCTATCCAGTTCCCGATCGTTAGCCTGGACAACCGCTTTACCGGTTTCGACAAGCGCCCCAAAAATTCGAATTGTGCTCGGTAGTTGCCTACATAAGCGATTTCGTGACCCTGATCCTGCAATCCCTTTATCATCTGGCTAAACTCGCGCAGGTCATAGGATGGTGCCGCAGCGCTCAGCAAGGCAAAGTGCGTGACCAGTGTTACTACAATCGTAGCCGTGCTGATTTTTACAACGTCATCACCGGGTAGCGAGTTATTCCAGACCAGCGTGATTATCGCCAGCACCATCAAAGATATGCCCCACAATGGTGATATTTCCTGAATCCACCAGACTTTGTCGGTCGGGGCAACATAGGGAAGCAGGGTCAGGATAACTCCCCCAACCAGCAACAGCCACTGGGGCAAGTGCCACCGCCCGGGTTGGTCTTCATCTTGCTGATGGTTTACCAGATAAGCAACGAGCAGAGAGAAAGCAGGCAACAGCGGTAACAGGTACTTGATCTGCTTGGCGCTGACCTGGCTGAAAAGAATGAAAACCGGTACGATCCAACTGGCAAGAAAGTGCATGGAAACTTCTGTGTGGCAGCTCTTCAGTTGGGGGAGGGATCGCCACACCCGGGACCACAGGGGCCAGGGAAGCAGCAGCATCGGCAACATGGGAAGGTACCACCACCAGGGCTGCTTATGAGCGAATGAATGCACCACCCTGTTCGCGGTCTGACCCCAGAATATGGCATTGCGGTAGGCTTCACCGCCGGAGATGGCGGCGGGTATGGCCCAGGCCAGACCAATGGCCGTTCCTCCCAGAATGCTCAGTAACAGAGACAGATACCACCGGCGCCAGTTGACGGCGCCATCTTTGACCCAAAAGGGTGTCAGCAATGCGACAGGCAGCACATGCAGCAGAATCACCGGGCCTTTGCTCAATGCGCCCAGCCCAATTGCCAGCGTCAGCAGCCACCAGCTACCGGATTGTTTCTGGTACGCGTTCCAAACCGCCAGAATACCCAACAGGGTAAAGAACAGCAGCAGCATGTCGAACTGCAGCATGGGATAGAAAACAAGCCACAAAAAAGTGGCAAAAACAAACCAGGGTGCATGATGTGCGATGTGCGGTTGTTCAGGCCACAGGCGTCTCGCCAGTTTATAGGTCAGATACAGGGAACCCAGAGAAAACAAAGGCGCGATGAGGCGCGGCCAGATGTCGTTGACACCAAATAGCCACCAGCCAAGATTGATCAGCCAGAACAGCAGGGGCGGCTTGTGCGCATAGGGTGCGCCATTCAGATGGGGCACCAGATAATCACTCACCATGCAACCACATCTCCCAGGCGACGCTGGCGTAACGGGTTTCGTCGACAGGAAACAAGGGACGCAAGAATAAACTGGCTACGAGCAGCAGCAACCAGTAGAGCAGCAGCAGGTAAAAGGATTTTCGCTGGTATTTCACAAGCATCGTTTCCTTTTCTGACCATACTTGAGTACAGCTGAAAGCGGGATTGCTCCCCTTGGCAAGTCGGTACGATTCATTGTCAATGCGTTATGGAAAGCATATCATTGTCGTCTAGAGCGATTCATTGAGCCATCTCTGAACAAGTCGTCATCCCGGCATCCGTCCGGCAAGATGAAGGCCTACTTTTACAGAGTTTCCTTAA
>CAZFXI010000051.1:6323-20857 GCA_964522855.1 uncultured Sedimenticola sp. | reverse complement strand
AGCTGCTCAATTATTCTCCAGGTCTTCGATGATGGGACAACCGTCCTCGGTACCACGACAGAGATTGACCAGCAGGGCCAGCTCCCGGCGCAAGGTATCCAGTTGCTGCAGCTGTTCTTCCACCGCTGCCAGTTTCTGACCTGCAAGTTCACGCACTTCATCCCTGACGTGTTGCGGATCGCCGCGCATCTCCAGCAATTGAGCGATTTCATCCAGGCTGAAGTTCATGGACTTGGCACGCTGAATAAAGTGCAGGCTGGACAGATCACGCTCGGTATAGAAACGCAACCCCGCTGTACTACGGCCCGGTTTGAACAAGCCCAGTTTCTCGTAATAGCGCAAGGTATCCGCACTCAGACCAGTAAGTTTGGCCACTTCACCGATGCGCAGGGACTGTTCAGTATTCGATGATGAGGAAGTACTCATTGAGCAGATAAAGTCCGGTAATAAAAAGAGTGATGCCTGCGGCAATCTCCAGTTTGCGTTGGTGCCTGGAAATGATCGAAAGGGATTCCAGCCAGCCCATGCTCCAGGCGCCCAGTATCACCGGTATGCTACGCCCCAGGGCGAAAGCCAGCAACAGCAACCCGCCAAATGCTACTGATCCGATGGCGGCACTGGCCGTCAGGGTTACCAGCAGCGCCGGCGTGCAGAAGGGGCACACCGCGATGGAAAAGGGAATGGCCAGCAGGAAGGCGCCCCAGATACCCGTTACCTTCCTGGCCCGCATGGTCAGCCAGGGAAAACGGATCTTCAGCCATCCCGCCCAGGTCAAACCCAGCAACATCAGCAGTGGCCCCAGCAGCAAGCCCCATGCCCGTCCCATGACCTCTTTAACCCAGTCACCACCCAGGGCCGCACCTACACCCAGAACCGTATGCGTCAACAGCATCCCGAGAACGAAAGCGCCGCCCATGAGCAACGCCCTGCGCTCTTCGTGAGCCTTTGTGACATAAGCCAGCACCACGGGAATGGAAGCAAAGGATACCGGATTGAAGCTGAACAGGAAGCCGGCCAGGAAGGCCAGCCCCAGCCCGGCCAGGCTGGCATGCTGCAGGCTGTCTTCGAGGGAAGCGGCGCTGACTTCCAGATGGGGAAACAGCAGGTACAGGGCCGCCCCCAGCAGCAAGACCGCCGTAAACCAGGGACTGCTCTTCGCGAAAACACCGAAGGATTCACGCTGACTCTCGTCCACACCCCGCCTTGCAGCAAACACCATGGGTGCGGTAAACATGCTGGCAAACACCACCCCCGCCACCACCGCAAATCCCGGAGAATCCACACTGATGGCCATACCCGCGACAACCATGACCAGCGGCAGTGTACAGGCCGGCAATGTCAGCCCCAGCTTCAGCGCAAAGGGAAGCCGCTGCCCACCGGGAAGCAGCCGGTAGAACTCCAGATGGGGAACGGGAATATAGGCATAGCGGGAAACCACGTAGAGCACCGCCATTACCGCGAGAACGATACTGGGCAGATAAGGTCCCCAGTCCGGCTGAGGAAAGATAAACACTGCCAGCAATAATAGTCCGGCAAGCAATATAGAACGTGCCAGCCAGACGGCCAGCAGGCTCTGACAACAGGCTTGGGAGGATTGCCGGTGAACTCGGGCAGAGAACAAGGTATGTGTGGCAATCGTACAAGGCTCGAAGAAGGCTAGCAGACCCAGCAGCAAGGCAGTGACCACGAGGATGGTATTCATGGCGCCATTTCCTGCAAATGACGTTCAATGGTTTGGCGCAGTTTCTTTTCCGAAGGCAGCGCCGTAAAAATCAACTTGCCATCGATGGCGATAGCCGGTGTCGACAGCACACCCAACTGTACCGCATGATCCAGTTCCTCCAGAATATCCACTTCCCGCCAGCGGATGGCATCTGTGTCCCAGTCGTCCACGATCTTTTTCAATACCTGTTTGGCCTTGCCGCATTTGCCGCAACCGGGTGCAGAAAACACCTCAATCTCTATCGTCATCTTCCTTACCTGGGGTGCACCCCATCTTTGAGTTACATTCCAGCTTACATGTTGGAGCTGGCTCCAGGTCAAGAAGTTTTGTTGAGCCTTGGATGGAATAACTCTTGTCAGAAACCGGTCTTGACTCTGTACCTAGGTACTGAACCTATACTTGAGCTATAACACGATTCCAGGAGAAAAACATGGCAACATCAACCCTTGAAAACAGCAACAGGAAAGCGATGCTTGGCGCTGTAGTAGCCACCATCGGGGCATCCCTGTGCTGCGTGGCTCCGCTGGTATTGGTGATGATGGGCATTGGTGGCGCCTGGATCGCTTACCTCACAGCGCTCGAGCCCTACCGGCCGTTCTTTATCGGCCTGACACTGCTGTTCCTGGGTATGGCGTTCTACCGTTTGTATCTTGCACCCCAAAAATGCGAGCCGGGGGATGTCTGTGCCCTGCCTGCTACACGACGCAACCAGCGTCTCATCTTCTGGATAGCTACGGCGATCCTTGGAGCACTGCTCGCCTTTCCCTACTATGGCCAGATTTTCTTTGAATGATCAGGACTGGAGAAACAATCATGCTTCATACTCTGCTGTTTTCCCTGCTGCTGCTGCTGTCCGGCAGCAACGCTTTTGCCGCCGAACCGCAAACGGTTGTGCTGGATGTGCCCGGAATGACCTGCAAATTCTGTCCGATTACCGTCCGCAAAGCACTCGGGAAGGTTCCCGGTGTCATTAAAGCCACTTCAGACTTCGAAAGCAAGACTGCTACCGTCGTCTATGACCCGGACAAAACCAGTATTGCAGAACTGACCCAAGCCACCGCCAACGCCGGATACACCTCCAAGGCAAGGCAGAAGAAGTAATCCCTTCCCATGCATAATAGCCTCAACAAGCGCAATGATCTCCTTCAGGTCGCCATCATCGGCTCAGGCTCGGCAGCATTCGCAGCAGCCCTCAAGGCTGTAGAAGAAGGCGCAAAAGTCACCCTTGTAGAAGGAAATCCGGTCATTGGAGGTACCTGTGTCAATGTCGGTTGCGTGCCTTCCAAGATCATGATCAGGAGCGCAGATCTCGTTTTCCGGCAGAAACACCACAACTTCCGCGGCATCCAGCCTTCTGCACCAAGGATTGACCGTCGAATCCTGCTCGAGCAACAGCAGGACAGAGTGCACGAACTGCGAAAGGCAAAATACGAAGACATTCTGGTTTCCCATCCGGGCATACGCTTGCTGCGTGGCTGGGCAAGTTTCAGGGACCAGCGGACGCTCCTGGTGCGCAGCGGCGCTTCCGACGTACTGTTGAACCCTGACCGCATCCTCATTGCCACCGGCGCCCAGCCCTACATTCCTGATATACCGGGCCTGGAGGACACGCCCTACTGGACATCCACCGAAGCCCTTGAAGCAGAACAATTGCCCGAGCACCTGGTAGTCATCGGTGCTTCTGCAGTCGCCCTGGAACTTGCCCAGGCCTATCTTCGACTGGGTTCCAAAGTTACCATTCTAGCGCGCAGCCGGTTTCTCTCCAGGGAAGACCCGACCATAGGCACAGCGCTTGTTGACATTTTTCGAGAGGAAGGTGCGCTGGTGTTGCTCAACACGCTTCCGGAACGGGTGAAACACGATGGCGAAGGGTTCAGTCTGACCCTGTCAGACACGGAAATCAGCGCGGACAAACTGTTGGTGGCTACCGGTCGTACTCCCAATACCGGCAGGCTCTGCCTGGACAGGGCCGGTGTTGCCACCATGGGCAATGGCGCCATCGTCGTTGACGATCACATGCGCTCATCCGTGAGCCACATCTATGCCGCCGGTGACTGCACCAACCAGCCCCAGTATGTCTATGTGGCGGCAGCCGCAGGCACCCGGGCGGCTGTCAACATGACGGGAGGCGACGCCCGCATGAATCTCGAGGTTGTGCCCCGCGTGGTATTTACAGACCCTTCTGTGGCCTCGGTGGGCTTGTCGGAGAAACAGGCGGCTGCAAGACACAACGATACGGAATCACGAACCCTGGGATTGGAAAACGTTCCCCGGGCACTGGCTAATTTCGACACCAGAGGATTCATCAAACTGGTGGCGAACAGGGACAGCGGGGTGCTTGTTGGCGCTCAGGTACTTTCCGAGAATGCTGGCGAAGTGATTCAGGCTGCCGCCCTTGCCATTCACAAGCGCATGACGGTTGATGAACTGTCAGATCAGATGTTTCCCTATCTCACCATGGTGGAAGGCCTGAAGCTTTGCGCCCAGACATTCCGCAAGGACGTGAAACAGCTTTCCTGCTGTGCCGGATAAAGAGAATGGTAAACAGGAAATCACTCACCATCGGCAAACTTGCCAAAGCGGCCAACGTGAATGTCGAAACCATTCGCTACTACCAGAGAATAGGCCTGATTGCCGAACCCCGACGACCGGAAACAGGTTATCGTCTTTATCCTGCAGCCTACATCGAACGAATCGGGTTCATCAAACGTGCAAAGGAATTGGGGTTTACCCTCGATGAAATCCGCGAACTGATGTCACTGGATGAAAAGCGTTGTGAAGAGGCGAGAAGCATCGCGGAAAACAAGCGCGATATCATTCGCGAGCGCATACAGGATCTGCAGGCCATCAACCGCGAATTGAACAGACTGATCTCTGCCTGCAAACACAGCGAGAACAATCAACAACGTTGCGCCATGATAGCATCGCTGAAAAAGCAGATACCGACAGAGGAATGTTGAATATTGTTTTGAACCAAGCCCCGAAACGCCTCTGTCGATCCAAGTGATTCTGGATCAATATATACACAGGAAACGGACGTCACTTTCTTCTATTTCCGAGATAAAAAACCCTGGCCGAACAATGCACTCAACAGGCCGGTTGCTGTTGCCTCCAATAGATGTCTGCGCATTACCAAAGCCGTCTCCTAAGAATAGGTTTAGGGGAGCATTGAACGAGTCAATGCTGGTGTGATTCCTCTTGTTCATCGAAATGATCATTTGTCTTGCGACTATGTCCGTCCTCGCCAACAAGGGACCTGTATTCTTCTTCAGTTATGCCCTTGAGCTTCGACAGGAAAGCCACCAACTCCCATATCTGCTGATCGGCATGAAAAGCACCCCATGCAGGCATGCCCGTCAGTTTCAGCCCATTCTTGATGGTCCAGAAGGTCGCCGCCGGATCATGGATGCCATGCTCGGATCTGTAAAATGCAGGCGGTGCCGGATAAAGTCCCAAGCTCAGTTCCGTCTCTTCCATGCCGGGCGCCAGATGACACTGGGCGCACATGGCCTTGTAGTTCTTTGCGCCCCTGGTTAACGCATCCTCATCAGTCAGGGTGAGAACCTCTATGTCTTTTGCCCTGACATGAATCGATCTTTCCCTCACAACTTCCAACAGCTGTGTGGTTATTTTCCAGTGCTTTTCGGCGGCAGACACATTGAATACTCCCGCCCATACAAACAATCCGGCAGCCAGTGCAACAGCCGCGAACAAACTGATAAGAATCTTTAGTTTCATGTCCATCTTCCTTTAACAGTGGCCGACAAACTAACCTGCAATATCTTTTTTCTTCTGTTCGTATTCTTCCTGGTCGATTTCACCGCGAGCATATCGCTCCTTCAGAATATCCAGGGCAGATTTGCCGCTTCCTGACGAGGGGGAACCGCCCCCTGATGCCGTCTTGACTATCCACAACAGGACAATGATCAGCAATATCCAGAACAGCCACATGAAACCACCTCCAAACCAGTGTCCTTCATACATGTTTCAATACCTCATGAGATAAAATGGATCAGTCAACAACAATAAAGCAGCATTCGTGCCAAACAAATGCTGCTTTATTTTTCAATAGGTTATTGAAGCCGCCGACACGGCTGACAGCATGAACCATTAACACATCGATGCATTTCTTAACGATACCGCAAGGCAACGATTGTCCTGGCCGTTCATCACATCTTCCGCAGGAACTCGATGATCTTCCAGATCTCCTCTTCCCTCAGGGCATCCTTGAACGGCGGCATGGCACTTCCAACAGGGACGCCCCCTTCACTGATCGTCCAGTAGAGATAGGCATCGGAGGCCATGGGCATTCTGGCGAAGCGGGCGATATTGGCCGGCCTGGGATTCAGCGCTTTTCCCGCAGGCCCATCACCTTGTCCTGATACTCCATGACAACTGGCGCAGTTGGCAGCAAAGAGTTTTCGACCCGCATCCAGGTTTTCAGCATTGGCCGCCAGGGGGCTGCTTTGGCCAGCATAGCGGGACGGCAGTCCGTTTCTCATCACATAATGGTGGCGTGTCATGGACATATTCATCATGCCGCCGCGCATCATTCCCGGACCCCGCATCATTCCCATACCCGCACTGGCCAACACTGATATCACCAGCAGGCCAACTGAGATAAAAGCAATCACATGCTTTTTCACTATGATCTCTCCTGTTATTGATCGGACAACCGATTGTTATTGCGATTGCTGTTCCAGAGCAGCAACAGCGCCGCCAGCACCAGCGCCAGTTGCACCCCCAGCCCTTCCAGGTTGGGATAGATGCCGAGCAAGTCGATGCGCGGGAAATCGATAAGGCTCACAGGCAGCTTTCCGGCTTCCTGCAATGCGGCAATACCCTTGCCGGCAAAGACGATAGCCAGCACAAACATGAACACACTGGTTACGGAGAAAAACTGGCGCAACGGCAGACGCGTGCTGTAACGCAGGATCAGCCATCCCAGCAACACCAGCATTACCGAAGCCACCAGGAAGCCGCTCAGAATCATTCCACGCCCGGAGTCCCCGGTCTGCAGCCACAAGGCCTGGTAGAAAAGGACGGTTTCAAAAATCTCGCGATAAACCGCGATAAATGCCAGCCCGGACAAACCCCACAGAGTACCCTTGCTCAGTGCCTTCTTGATACTGCCCTGAATAAAGGCTTTCCATTGGGCAGCACCGGTCTTGCTGTGCAACCAGAAGCCTACATAGAACAGCATGGTAGCTGCAAACAAGGCGGCAAAACCTTCGGTCAACTCCCTTCCGGCTCCCCCGATCTGCACGATGTTGCTGGAAACATACCAGGTGGCCACGCCCAGCAGAAAAGCCGCAACGGTACCCGTATACAGATAGCGCAAACCATCCCGCCGACCGGTCTTGATGAGGAAGGCCGCAAGAGCGGCTATGACCAGAATGGCCTCCAGCCCCTCCCGAAGCAATATCATCAGGGCGCTGGCAAAAGCCGTAGAAGCGGAAAGCTGAGTCGTCGTCAGCTTTTTCTCTGCCGCAAGCAACAAGACATCCAGATTATTCACCCAGGCGTACAACTGTCCGGGTTCCGCCTCATCCTTGATCAGCCCACGGTAGCCGGTCATGGCATCTTCGATCTGCAGCCGCAACGCATGATCGACATTGTCGAGATTGCCCTCCACCAGCTCGAACCCTTCCAGATAAGCCGTTACAGCCAGGTCATGAGCTTTCCTGCGTTCCCCTCGGACATAGGCTGCCAGGCTTTCGCGCAGCTTCTGGCGGGCAAAACTCAAGGTGGATTTTCCTTGATGTTGATAAAGAACATCAGGACGACTGCGCAACCAGGCCACTATATTCCCAGTTTGATCGCCGTATTTTTCAATCACTTCCACCGGTGTGAGGGTAGTCAGCGCCTGTTTATCCAACATAACAGCATTCCCGTTGCTCGCCAGGAAGGCCTGTTCCCCCGCCGAGAGCATGTCGGGAGCGGGTGCCAACCGCCCCACATGGAAAGCCAGCGCCCAGCGATCTTCGTTCGTGAGATTCGCGTAGCTTTTCATGGCAGTGCCTTCCACACCATGCGTAATCGTACTGTACAAACCATAAAGTGTACGCTGACGATAGCGTTCCAGATCAGTAAAATTGGTAGGAGTCGGCTCCAGCTCAGCTGCAAGAGCACCATCTCCCTTCCCTGTAACACCGTGACAAGCTGTGCATTGTGAGGCATACAGCGCCTTTCCCCGCTGAAGATCCGGCAGTTTCCCCGGCACGACGGAAAGATCGTAGCCATCGATCAGCAGTTGGCGGATACTTCCTGTGGTTCGCGAAACCTGCTTTGCAGATGCCTTTTTAACCACCAGATCCTTGAGCAGGAAAACCTCTTTCTGAACAGTTTCCCTGACATCAGACATTGGCAGGTTCTTTGCCAATTCACTGATCGTACCGGCAAAATCCAGCATTTCATCGTACTCGACCTGATTTTGTACTTTTCCCTGAATAACCGCCCCAGGGTAATCCACCCCGACATAGTCCACCAGCTGCTGCATTTGCTGCAGCGTTGATGCGCCTTGCGCTGAGCTGAAGCAAAACAGGAAAAACAGCATCATGTAAATTTTTTTCATTCGACAAGCCAGAGAAGTAATAATTATTGTGAATAATAACGCTTCTCATTTGCCTATGCAATCTTTCTAGCGGCGATACTCGACACCGGTCACCAAAAAACCCCGGATTTCCATCACCAGCCGAGGTTTCAATAGCTACCAGACAATAGTCAATTTTTAAGTGATTAGTTACAAAGCTCAGTTGGAGCTGTCAGCGACCAAGCCATAACAAACGTTAGTCATTCCGGCACATGCCGGAATCCATAGGCCTCTGTTTTCTGGACTCCGGCATGCGCCGGAGTGACGATGCCGTGTTCAATGAGCTATTGTGTTACCCCCAGCTGAGGATTAGCGTTAATCAGGATATTTTATACACGGCGTGCTCGTCAGGAATGAACTGCATCCTCTTGCTGGGGACTCTCTTGTGAATCTCGGAAGCTCTGGCCGGCGCATCGACCTCCAGCTACCAGCGGGTAATGGTCCGTTTCCTGTCACACTTGCCCAGTTCGGCTGTGTAGCTAAATGGCCGGTGAGATCCGGCCAGCCATTGCAGAACATCTCATACCTGAAACTGGCCTGAAATTTTTTACGATTCAGTACATTTTTAGCTGTTTTGTCTAACACCATCAACGGATATCCCGCTGACCGGCGTCGACCTTGAGCCAGCCTGATATTCCAGACAAGTCCCTAGCAATCAGCAACCTGGACACCAGCTCAAGCTATCTCCACGCCCATTCACAGCAAACGGTCCGTATATTGCATCGTAGCTTTCAACGAAGCCCAACATCAGGAGGCCTTCTATGAAATACGCAGGGCAGGACGCACGAGCGACAACGAACAGTAACTCAGGGCAAGCCCTCAAGACAGGAAACTCGCCAGCGATTGCCGTACATCGAGCCATCAACCTGTTGTTTTCCAATCGCCAGGTCAATGTGTGCGTGCAACTCTGGGATGGGACCAAAGCCCTTGGGAAGAGCGACGCCCGTTGCAAACTTGTCATCACGGAACCGGAGGTCGTACGCGAATTGTTGTTGCACCCAAACCTGTTCCGCCTTGTTGAGGCTTACCTCCATGGGCGTCTCGATGTAGAAGGAGACTTCGAGGCTTTGTTCGAACTGGGCGCCTATCTTGGTAAACCTGCACTGTCATTTCAGACCCGCCTGACATTGCTGCGGATAGCATGGTCACTACCCCGGAAACACAGTCAGGAGCGGAAACTATTTCTTCGGCATGGGAGCAGACCTAGGAAGAACAGCCGCCGAACCATTGCGCATCATTACGACCTCGGCAACGAATTCTATCGCCTGTGGCTGGATCCGGAAATGGTCTATTCCTGTGCCTATTTTTCCACGGATCAACAGTCTCTGGAAAATGCGCAACGGGACAAACTCGATTACCTGTGCCACAAGCTGCGTCTCCAGCCGGGACAGAAGGTGCTGGACATCGGTTGCGGTTGGGGCGCTCTGGCCCTGTGGGCAGCTACACATTATGGAGTGAAGGTACACGGCATTACCTTGAGTAAGGAACAGTACCGACACGCCAGACAGAAAATCAAGGATGAAGGCATGGAAAGAGACATCAGGATTGATCTGCTTGATTATCGCGACATTTCGGGCAAATCGCTTTATGACCGGGTGGTAAGCGTGGGAATGTTCGAGCATATCGGCATCAGAAACTTCCCACGATACTTCGGCATGGTCCACCGGGTTCTCAAACCGGGCGGGCTGTTTCTGAATCATGGCATCACAAGTGACGAGGATTGGACACGTTCGCCATGCACGGATTTCATCAATCACTACATATTTCCTGATGGTGAGCTGGCACGCATCAGTACCGTCTCCAAAGCCATGGAGGACGCGGGATTCGAAATTCTGGATGTAGAAAATCTACGCCCCCACTACACCTTGACCCTGCGTCACTGGGTGCATAACCTGGAAGCCAGAAAAGATGAAGCCATTCGCAGCTGCGGTGATGCCACCTACAGATTGTGGCGACTCTACATGGCGGGTTGCGCATTTAATTTCAACAGGGGAGGCATTAGTATCCATCAGGTGCTTGCCGGTCAGCATGGAAAATCTCAGCCAATCCCGCTGCGGCGTAACGATCTCTAGCCCGGAAACTGCACCAGGATGTGGAATTTTCGCTGCTTGGTGCAAATTCCGGGCGAGCCACAGCAACGCTGTATTGCTGTGTGATTCTGTCATCGACCCGGCTTCACTTCGGCGGTTTGTTGCAACAGGCTGGCGGCGGCGCCTTGGCATTGTCACGGGCGTTGGCATCGGAATACGCATACAACTTCGCCTTCAACCTGTTCCACCAGCCATGTGCCCGGGTAAATCCCGCCTCTTCCAACGCAAGTGAGAGGGTACGGTAGTCCACTCTGCTGGCATCATAGACGACGCGAATCTGCCTGTTGCCCTTGCCGACCGTTACCGAAGCCACCCCGTAGAGGGCTTCCAAAGCCTGTATCAATTCCGTACCCTCCTTATCCTGCAGAGCTTTTGAAAGCGGGATATGACGCGTTACGTCCCAGGTATTTCCGTTATCGTTCATTTTCATCACTTCCAGCCAATCAGGCCTTTCAATGCTGTCAGATCCTGGCCCGTTTCAGCCGCAGCGCATTGGTGATTACCGATACGGAACTGAAACTCATGGCCGCCGCGGCTATGATGGGAGACAGCAACAAGCCGAAGAAGGGATACAACACTCCGGCCGCGACGGGTACGCCAAGGGAGTTGTAGATAAAGGCAAAGAACAGGTTCTGGCGGATGTTGCGCATGGTGGCCCTGCTCAGGCGCCGCGCCCTGACAATGCCGCGCAAATCACCCTTCACCAGGGTCACACCGGCACTCTCCATGGCAACATCGGTACCCGTTCCCATGGCGATACCCACATGGGATTGCGCCAGTGCCGGTGCATCGTTGATACCGTCACCCGCCATGGCTACGATCCTGCCCTCGGCCTGCAGTTTCTTCACGATAGCGGCCTTCTGGTCCGGCAGCACTTCGGCTTCTACCCGATCGATAGCCAGTTTGTCTGCAACAGCCTGGGCGGTAGTAGCATTGTCGCCGGTAAGCATTACCACCTTGACGCCTTCCCCATGCAGATCACGGATAGCCTCGGCCGTGGTTTCCTTTATGGGGTCAGCAACACCAAGCAAACCAGCAGCTTTTCCATCAATGGCAACGTACATGACCGTCTGCCCGTCGAGACGGCCTGCCTCTGCATTTTTCTGCAGCGGCGCGACAGCCACTGGCAGGCTTTCTAGCAATTTGCGATTTCCGAGTACCACTTCATGTCCTTCCACACTGCCTATTACGCCTTGACCGGTAATCGATTCGAAAACATTCACCGCAGCAAGCTTCATGCCACGATCCTCGGCACCGCGTACGATAGCTTCCGCCAGGGGGTGTTCACTTGCCCGTTCCAGGCTCGCCGCCAGGCGCAGTACGTCATCCTGATCAAATCCTTCTGCGGGCTCTACAGAAACCAGCCTGGGTTTTCCTTCCGTCAGAGTGCCTGTCTTGTCCACCACCAGGGTATCGACCTTCTCCAGAATTTCCAGGGCTTCGGCATTCTTGATCAGCACCCCCATGCTGGCACCTTTGCCCGTCCCCACCATGATGGACATGGGTGTCGCCAGGCCCAAGGCACAAGGACAGGCGATGATGAGCACCGCCACTGCGTTGATTACCGCATGTGCCAGTCGTGGCTCCGGACCGAAGAAGCCCCACACGATCATGGTCAGCACCGCCACCGATACCACTGCGGGTACAAAATAGCCTGCAACCACATCCGCCAGCTTTTGTATGGGAGCGCGGGAACGCTGTGCTTCACTCACCATTCTCACGATCTGGGACAACAGCGTATCGGCGCCGACTTTTTCTGCCCGCATCAGCAGGCTGCCGGTGCTGTTCACCGTGGCGCCAATGAGTCGTTCACCCGATTTTTTCTCCACCGGCAGCGGCTCTCCGGTAACCATGGACTCGTCCACTGCGCTGTTGCCATCGGTAACCACACCATCGACGGGAATTTTCTCCCCCGGCCGCACACGCAGGATATCGCCAGGCACAACCTGTTCCAGCGGCACATCTTCTTCTGAACCATCGGCGTTCACCCGACGTGCAGTATTCGGCGCCAGACCCAACAGCATCTTGATGGCCGCATTGGTATTGCTGCGCGCCCGCAATTCCAGCACCTGCCCCAACAACACCAGCGCGGTAATAACGGCTGCAGCTTCGAAATAGACGGCAACGGTGCCACCTTCACGCTGCATATTCGGGGGAAAGATCTCGGGAAACAGCAACGCCACCACGCTGTACAACCAGGCAACCCCAACACCCAGTCCGATCAAGGTAAACATATTGAGATTCCAGGTACGCACCGATTGCCAGCCACGCACGAAGAAAGGCCAGCCACCCCACAGCACCACCGGTGTCGCCAACGCAAATTCGATCCATTGCACGGTCTTCATGCTCAGGCCTTCCGGCAGCAAACCCGGCGCCAGGTCGGCAATCATGGCCAGGATGAATACCGGCACTGCCAGCAGTGTACTGATCCAGAAGCGACGGCTCATATCGATAAGTTCTGCATTTTCCTCTTCCACCGCCAAGGTACGAAGTTCCAACGCCATGCCGCATTTCGGGCAGTTTCCCGGATGATCCTGCACCACCTCGGGGTGCATGGGGCAGGTATATTCCGTCTGAGTGACAGCCTGGGGGATATCGACCGCCTCCAGCGCCATACCGCATTTGGGACAGGACCCCGGATGATCCTGACGTATTTCGGGGTGCATGGGGCAGGTATAAACAGCACCTGATATGGCTACCGAATCCTCTGTGGTCGCGTGGCCAGCATCATGATGGCATTCCCCTTCATGCGGATCATGCTCTTTTACATACTGCAAGGGGTCAGCTTCGAACTTGTTTTCACAATGTTCACTGCAGAAGTGATATTCCACGCCTTCAAAACCAAACTGATACTCGCTGTCACTCGACACCTCCATGCCACAGACGGGGTCTGTCTCTTTCCAGGTGTCGATCTTCTTTGCCGGGTGTCCCATGTCAGCCTCCTCAGCCTCGGTATTTCCTGTTGGAAAATGATATTCTTCTGAGACTTGACCAAGCAGCATCTGTGCCAGCACATGAAACCAGATATATTATCTGTTGAATTCAAGAGCTTGCATAAACTTCCCGGAATGAACAATCACTACCCTTAAAACCAGGGACTCGATGAACCGATGAATTCTTTTACGTTTCGTTGCAGCAACGGAATAGCTGTCCCGATGCCCTGCAGTTGGATTACTTGAATGTCTGTCATGATCACAGTCACCCTGATCGTACTGGTGCTCGCAGCGACAATCCCCTGGATGATCAGACGGGCTTACCGCGTTCCCAGGATTCGCATCGATGACACCCCCGACAGCCTGAACCTTCCCTCCAGGGATTGCCGCATTGCAACCGCCAACGGCAAGTGGTTGAGTGGTTGGTTGATAGGCAGGAGAAGTCCGGATGACAGGCAACCAGCGGTGGCTGTGATGCACGGCTGGGGAGGCAGTGCCGCCCAGATGCTGCCTTTCGCCACCTTGCTGCACAAGGCGGGCTATGCGGTATTGCTGCTGGATGCCCGCAATCACGGTAACAGTGACAGCGACAGTTTTTCATCCATGCCACGCTTTGCCGAAGACCTGGAGCACGGGATTGAATGGCTGAAGAATCAGCCGGGGATCGACCAGGATCGGCTATTCCTGCTCGGTCATTCCGTGGGGGCAGCAGCCTGTCTGCTACTGGCATCCCGCCGCCAAGACCTGGCCGGCGTCATCAGCATTGCCAGCTTCGCGCATCCAAGAGACCTGATGCGCAGACAAATGCAATCACACCATATTCCCTATATCCCGATGGGCTGGCTGATACTGCATTACATCGAAAAAACCATCGGCTTCTCGTTCGATGACATCGCCCCTTGCAATACCATCCGCCACATCAGCTGTCCCACATTGCTGATCCATGGCAAGGCAGACAAATTCATTCCCTTCACCGATGCCGAGACGATATATGCTCATCGTTCAGGGGATCACGTTCAGTTGTTGCTGCTGAAAAACACGGGTCACAATTCGATTGGCGCCATTTCCCGACATGGAGAAGTCCTGTTGCACTTCCTCGACAGCTGTTTGCCAGAGTCGGACAACACAATGTAGCGGTTAACCGATAAGTCGCCGCTGAGTAAGTTGTCATTCGGGCCTGCGCCGGGATGACGGCT
>CAZFXI010000051.1:0-6223 GCA_964522855.1 uncultured Sedimenticola sp. | reverse complement strand
GGGATGACGGCTTATTCGGAGGTTCCTTAACGAATCGTTGAATGTTTTAACTTTCTACTCGTTCATATCTCCTGCCACAAAACTTCATCGCTAAAAGCGAAAATGCAAATACAGCACATCTTATTGTAATAACTACATTTATAGGATTCTTCACCAAGTTGGCACGGTTACTGCGTTGCTACGACTGAGTTCTTGATTAAAAGAACCAACCAAAACCAGCAACATTGGAGAAATACCATGAAAATAATTATTACTGCAGCAACTATCGCCTTCCTTGTGACCACCACGACAACCTGGGCAAATGACAAGCAATTTGGGGGCAATGAGGACATGTACCAATCCCCCCTTATGGATCACGACAAGGGCGCCCCCACTGGTGAAGTCATGAAAGGCGAAGGCGATCTCTACGGCAGCCACATGGCAAACCCGGAAGACGTGAAACCTCACTCCAATGCAAGGCCGGAGATGCCAAAAGGAAAAGAAGCACTACATGAGCAGGATCCAGAAGGCTATGGCATCAAATAACACTTCTGAACTCCACCAACAGGCTGTATTCCGCTGGTGGAGTTAACGTAACTATCCGATCTCTGACAGATTGAAAGGAAGCTTCTATGACACACAAGAATTCGGGCCGCAGTAAAAATACACTTCTGCTGGCCATGGCATTTGTAGTGCCTAGCATAGCTGTAGCTGATGAACAATATGAAGCTCTGAAAAAACAGGTGGAATTGTTACAACAACAACTGGAGCAGGTGCAATCAACCCTGAAACAATACCAGCAGGAAACTTCGGCCAGCAAACTGGAAGTTGCCGAATTGAAAACGAATGTGGCTCAGGCTGCCGTAGCGGCAAGCGAATGGAAGAACAGCGATTCCGTCACCCATCTTGCCGGCTATGCAGATGTCACCTTCAGCGGTGGAAACGGCAATGAGGTCAACAATGCGTTTACCGGAGCACGTTTCAACCCCATTTTTCACTATCAATACAAGAATCTTGTTCTGCTCGAAGCCGAACTGGAAATGAGCGCCGACAGTGAAGGTGGATCTGAGATCGCTCTCGAATACGCAACCATTGATTATTTGATAAATGATCATGTCGCCTTGGTCGCGGGAAAATTTCTAAGCCCCATCGGTCAGTTTCGCCAGAACCTGCATCCTTCCTGGGTCAACAAACTGCCTACCGCACCTTCCGGTTTTGGCCATGACCAGGCAGCCCCCCTGTCCAACCTTGGTCTGCAGGCTCGTGGCGGCTTCTCCTTGTCAAACGAATCGATATTCATCAACTATGCCGCCTTTGTCGGCAACGGTCCTATCCTGGAAATCGAGGATGGCGAGATCGAAGCCATCGAAGCCGTAGGACGAACCACCAACACCAATGACCGTTTCATCTGGGGTGGACGCATAGGTTTGTTGCCCTTACCAAGACTCGAACTTGGATTGTCCACTGCCCTGGGAAAGGTCTCATCTGAAGAGGAATCGGATCTGTTGCGCAACTATGATGTTTTTGGTGCGGATTTCGCTTATCAACGGAAAAATCTGGCGTTACGCGGGGAATACATAAAGCAAAGCGTGGGATCGGCAATACACAGCGAAGCACCAGATTCGTCCAGTTGGCGGGCGTGGTATACACAAGCTTCTTACCAGTTCCTGTCCAACAAATGGGAAGTCGCACTGAGATATTCTGATTATGACGCCAATATCGATGAATTTGATCAACGACAATGGACCATGGGTCTGAACTACCTGTTTGCACCCAATGCAATGATCAAACTGGGCTACAACTTCAACAGCAACGACGAAGGCACTGCTGCGGACGATGACAACTTCCAGCTACAAGCCAGTTACGGATTCTAACCGGAGTATGACTATGAAAAACAACAAGCAGGTAATTCATGCCTGGGTGCTGTCCGGCGGTCTGTTGCTGGCGGCAAGTTCAGGCACGGCGGCAGAGCCCCATGACAAGGCTGGAGATGCCAATAGAGGTGCCGCCACCTGGTCACAAAATTGCAATCGTTGCCACAACATGCGTTCTCCCACAGAATTCCGGGATGAATTGTGGCGCGCCATTGTTACGCATATGCGACTACGTGCGGGACTTACCGGACAGCAACAACGAGACGTGCTGGCCTTCATGCAGGCTTCCAACAATCCCGCACCCGCAATGACGACTTCTCTTGCCACCATCACAGCCGTAGGCGGTAACGAAGGGAGTTCGGGAAAACAGATTTACGCCAGCACATGCGTAGCCTGCCACGGCTCTGACGGGAAAGGCACCCTGCCGGGTGTCCCGGATTTTACCGATCCGAGCGGTCGCCTGAGTAAATCCGACGAAGTACTCCTACAACATATTACCGAAGGTTTTCAGAGCCCGGGATCTCCGATGGCAATGCCAGCCAGGGGCGGTAATCCTTCACTTGGTTCAGTAGACATCGTCAAGGTGCTTGCCTATCTGCGTGAGCGATTCAATAAATAGCAACTTGAAGAAGGGAGACCCCGGCTTAAGCCGAGATAAATAATGTTGGTGACTTGGTACAAGCTCGGCTACCGTTGAAAACAGGGGCATGGATGTTGGTCGGCGAGACCATCGGCGGCAGGGATGCCACCACTGAGCTTACAGGGAGGTATCCATGGCGTGTCTCGATAGCCGACACCTATGCCCGGAAAGCCAACTGAGGATTAGCGCTAATCACCTAAATGTTAGAGATCGATACTGTCACACACGGCCCAGGCATGAAAATGCCGTCCGGTCTTCTGACCGACGCCGACGGCACCCTTGTCCAGATAGAGTGCCCATGCCCAGTCTGTCTCAAATCTGCTGGTAGTCGACGACCAATATCCCGAACGAACATTTGTAAATGGCGCATCTCCAGGCAAGGCAGGAGAATGACGGGAATAATCCACCAGTGTTTCCAGTTCATTGATGTTCGGCAGCCGCCAGCCTTTTTGCGGCTGTCTTGCGGCAAGATTCCGGATCGTCGATAACGCACCACCCCAATCGACCAGGGTGCCGCTCAGATCGGCGTTGCGCTGCCAGCACAACCCCGTGAGGTGATCAACGACATCGCCATCCCGCAGTTCGAAACGTGGAGCGGGCCAAGGCCTGCCCGCGATAACTGCCCCATCCTGGGTACTGGCGGCACAGTCAATGGTATTTCCCCGGCTATCGTAACAAAGCGTCTGTCCGGTCGCTGCCAGCAAGCCGTTGCCTGATCCCCGCACGGGCCACAGCATGTAGGACTGATCCTTGCCGCCATAGAACATGCGCGCACCTTCCATGTGAACATACCAGGCATGTGAGGGAGAGATCGCGGCGCTGGTGCTACTCCAGTACCAACCTGAAAACACGTTGCCGAAGGGGTGGTCTGCGGGCAATGCGGGGAGTCTCGTCTCGTAGTCCATGAGGCTGCGCAGTTCGCGCCGGTTGGGAAGCCGCCAGTCGGCATAGCCCAACCAGCACGTTTCATTCAATTGACGAACAAAGGTCAATGCCTCATCCCAGGTCAGGGGATATTCCGCCGGAAGCGCATTGCGGGACCAGAACAGCCCTGTCAGCAGATCCTCCACGACATCTTCCGCCACGACAAAGCGTGGTCGAGGCCAGGCCATGCCTGATCTGGTTTCACCGTCCTGCCCGGTATTCGGACAGGGGATAGGCGCACCGGATACATCATGGCAACTGATTTGCCCTGTCGCGGGATATCCCGGATTTATACGACCCACGGAACTTGGCTAAACACCATCGACGGCAGCCATCACCTGTTGCAGTTTCTCCCGTACCGTATTCGCCATGGCTTTCACTTCTTCCTTCTCCACCAAGGTGAGCACCGCCGCAGGATCCACGAAAGAGACAACGATACTGCCATCTTCATCTTCCCTCACGACAACATTACAAGGCAGCAGCAGCCCGATATCCGGTTCGGCATGCAAGGCCTGATTGGCTAACGGCGGATTGCAGGCGCCGAGAATGCGGTAAGGTCGATAGTCCACATCCAGCTTTGCCTTGAGGGTGGCCTTGATATCGATCTCGGTCAACACGCCAAAGCCTTCCGCTTTGAGTGCTTCGATCACCTTCTTTTCCACCGCTTCGAAATCACCCTGTACCCGGGTTGAAAAATAATACATGTCGATTTCCTCTAGGATTTGGACTTCATGTGTTTCTGGTTGAGTTGCATCCAGGTCGTATAGATCTTGTCCGGCCAATGCGATTGCACCCAGGCAAGAATGTCATTGATCTGACCGATGGTCAGCTTGTCCTTGAACGCGGGCATGCTGCCGCCCATGGGGATGCCGCCGTTACGCACGATCTGCTGCAACAGGGGCATGGGGTGATGCCAGGCATGGGCAGTACCATTCAACGGCGGTGGTGGCAGCTTGCCTTCCGCATTGGTCTGCTTCCAGTCAGGGCTGCCGGATGCATCTGGCTTGTGGCATTCGGCACAGTTTGCCTGAAACAGTTCGTTGCCTCGGGCTACCTGCGCTTCGTCATACCATCGAGGCGCCACTTGCATCTTCGGCACCGGGTGTAAGGCGGCAGCCAGCTTTGGTTTTGAATTTTCTGCTGCCGGTTTTTTTTGTTCGGAACAAGCGGCAAGCGTAAGTATCAGGGGCGCACTCAACAGCAATGAAAATAGTGTGTTTTTCATAAAATCAGTTCTCCTTTCTCAGCAGGCATCTTCTCTACAGCGTTTTTTGGTACGAATGTGATAGATCGCCGTTACCGGTGAGATGGCGACAAGCCCGTCACCTTCCAGTCCGGTATGCGCCACATTCATGATTTTTTCGGCGATCGATTTTGCCATGGACTCGGGAATGAAAATCTCGATACGCACATGACTGACCATCCAGTCATTGCGATAGAAATCCGCATAGTCACCATAGCCTTTGACGTGACCAATACTCATGCCGGGCATACCTTCGGCATGCAACAGTTCTTCTATAGCCGATACTGCAGCTGGCCTGACAATCGCGGTTATTTTCGCAAAGCTCATATCAAACCTCCTCTGGTTCGTTGGGTTGATTGATGTTGGCCTTGGGAAGACCTCGTTGTTTCCAGATTAGAAACACCGCTGGCAGGACAATGAGAGTCAGAACGGTCGCACTCACCATGCCACCGATCATGGGCGCAGCAATGCGGCGCATCACTTCCGATCCGGTGCCACCACCGAGCATGATAGGTAGCAGACCCGCAATGATGGCCGCCACGGTCATCATGATAGGCCGAACCCGCAACAAGGCCCCTTCGATCACCGCATTGCGCACGTCTTCCCGTGTCAATTTCCTGCTCTGATGAGCCGCCTGATCGACGAGTCGGCGCAAGGCCTGATTGAGATACACCAGCATCACCACCCCGATTTCCACAGACACACCGGACAGGGCGATAAAGCCCACGCCGACGGCGACCGACATGTTGTAGTCCAGCAGATAGAGCAACCAGATGCCGCCTGCCAATGCCAGGGGAAGCGTGCCCAGAATAATCAACACTTCGGTGATATTGCGGAAATTCAGGTACAGCAATAGAACGATGATGACCAGGGTTACGGGCACTACGGTACTGAGCTTCTCCTTGGCACGTACCATGTACTCGTACTGGCCGGACCAGGAGATGGAATAGCCGGGAGGCAACTTGAGATTCTCTACCACTGCCCGCTGAGCATCCACGACATACGACCCCAGATCCCGCCCTTGGATATCGATATAGGTCCAGCCATTGAGCCGGGCATTCTCGGTCTTGATCATGCCTGGACCGGATTCCACTCGTACATTGGCCACTTCCGCCAGAGGAATATGTGCACCTGCCGGGGTGACAATGGGCAGGTTGCGAATCTTCTCCAGGGAGTTGCGGATCTCTCTGGGGTAACGCACATTCACCGGATAGCGCTCCAGACCTTCAACCGACTGGGTAACACGCATACCACCCAGCGCGGTACGTACGACTTCCTGCACATCAGCAATGTTCAGGCCAAAGCGGGCGGCAGCCTTGCGGTCGATATCCACGGTGACATAGCGGCCTCCGGCAACCCGTTCCGAATACACAGACACGGTGCCCGGCACCTTCTGTATCACTTCTTCGAGTTGCTTTCCAACCTGCTGTATCACTTCCAGATCAGGCCCGGCAACCTTGACTCCCACAGGCGTCTTTATACCCGTGGCCAGCATATCGATACGATTTTTGATGGGCATTACCCAGGCGTTGGTCAGCCCCGGAAACTTCACCAGTCCATCCA
>CAZFXI010000050.1:7947-21050 GCA_964522855.1 uncultured Sedimenticola sp. | reverse complement strand
CTGTTGAAGGTGGATGTGCTGGCCCTGGGCATGCTCAGCGCCATTCGCCGGGCGCTGCAGATGTTGGACATGCGCCTGCAGGATATCCCGCCGGAAGATCCCCGGGTATACGCCATGATGTGCCGGGCCGATACGGTGGGGGTGTTCCAGATCGAATCCCGCGCCCAGATGTCCATGCTGCCGCGCCTGCGGCCGGAAAATTTCTACGACCTGGTGGTGGAGGTCGCCATCATGCGCCCCGGCCCCATTCAGGGTGACATGGTGCATCCCTATCTGCGCCGCCGTCAGGGACTGGAACCGGTGGATTATCCATCAGAGGATGTGAAAGATGTGCTGGAACGCACCCTGGGGGTGCCCATCTTCCAGGAACAGGTGATCAAACTCACCATGGTGGCGGCGGGTTTCACGCCGGGAGAAGCGGATCAGATCCGCCGATCCATGGCGGCCTGGAAACGCCGGGGTGGCATGGATGTGTGGGAGCGCAAGCTCATGTCTGGTATGCGCCAGCGGGGCTATTCCGAAGACTATGCCCGACGCATCTTTCGTCAGATCCAGGGATTCGGGGATTATGGTTTTCCCGAATCCCATGCCGCCAGCTTTGCCCTGCTGGTGTACGTGTCGGCCTGGATCAAATGCCATCACCCGGGGGTGTTCGCCATGGCTTTGCTCAACAGCCAGCCCATGGGTTTCTATGCACCGGCGCAGCTGGTCAGGGATGCCCGGGAGCACGGCGTTGAAGTGTTGCCGGCAGAGATCAATGCCAGTGACTGGGATTGTACTTTGGAAAATGAAAGCCTGCGTCTGGGGCTGCGCATGGTGAAGGGCTTGTCCGAACAGGCTGCCCGGCAGCTGGTGCAGGCAAGGCGGGCAGGCAAGTTCGAAAGCGTGCAGCAACTGGCGGCGAAGGCCCGGTTGAAGCGCAATGATCTGAAAGCCCTGGCGGCGGCGGATGCGTTGCGCTCGCTGGAGAAGAACCGGCACTTGGCTAACTGGTCGGTAGCAGCGGTGGAATCACCCTTGCCGCTGTTGAAGCAAGCCGCCCCAAGGGAAATGCAGGCAGACCTGCCATTGCCGTCGGTGGCGGAGGAAGTGCTGGCGGACTATGCCCACCTGGGCCTGAGCCTGCGCCAGCATCCGCTTTCCTTGTTGCGGGCGCAGCTGGGTGAGTTACGCTTCCTTCCGGCGGAAGAAGTGAACCGGTGCAAGGCGGGGCTGATGGTGCGCGCTGCAGGTCTGGTGCTGATGCGCCAGCGTCCGGGCAAGGGCAATGCCGTGTTCATCACCCTGGAGGACGAAACCGGTGTCCTCAATCTGATCATCTGGCGCCATCTGGCGGAGCAGCAGCGCAGGATCGTCTTGGGCGCAAAATTGCTAGGGGTCTGGGCCGAGATTCAGCGCGCCGACGGGGTGCAGCATCTGATCGTGCGGCGATTATATGACTACAGCCATTTGCTTGCCGAGTTACAGATCCGGTCGCGGGATTTTCACTGAAGGTCTGGTGCTACCAGGAAATATAGGAAAAGCCTTTTTCCTGCAACAGCATGATGTCTTCCACGCCGATGGGTACTTCCTTGGCAAAATCCAGCAGGTCTTTCTTGGTCCAGCGTACCGCCTTCAGCGTATTGCCACAGGCGTGAAATGCTACGCCGTAAGCCGCGAGGGAGGAGGCTTTCTGCTGCAGTTCCAAGGGGATAGGACGCTTGGGACGCTTGCCCAGCAGGTGAATGCCTTCAGCATAGACGGCGATGACGATTTCGATATCGTCACCGTATTTGCGTAGTAATTCACCGGCGGAAAACAGAATATGGGATATGTATTTGGGGTCGGCCTTGTTCAGCTGATAGACGATATGATGGGTCGAATCTTCTTCGAAGTGGGAGTCGGTATGATGTGCGCCGGCTGTGCTGAACAGGGAAGCACCGCCGGTGGCGAGCAGCAATTGCATGAAGCGCCGGCGGTCGAGTGGCTTGTGCATGATGATTATCCTCCTGCATTCGATTATTACCCGAAGCGACTGTGGTGTCGAGGCACATCGCTTTCACGTAACCGCCACGGATGGTGGAAATGCTGGTAATACAAGGAGCAATTGCCAGTATCTACACTCGTTCCGGCGCACCTGAAAGGTACGCCGGCTTCAACGCTATAGATCTGTTTTATTTGGCGGGTGTATTGGTCGCTGGAGCAGCAGGCTGGGTTGCCTGGGGAGCGGCGGGTGGGCCATAGGGATAAGCACCATAGCCATAAGGAGCACCATAACCATAAGGTGCACCATAGCCATAAGGAGCACCATAACCATAAGGTGCACTATATCCATAACCCGGATAGCCATAACCATAACCAGGATAACCACCATAGTACCAAGGTGGTGGATAATCGTACCAGTCATCATCATCAAACCAATCCCACGGCGCCCAATTGCCAAACCAGGCACTTGCGGATCCAGCCATGAGAGTACCACCGGCAAGAACTGCAGCCAGTAAAATGTTTTTTACAGATTTCATCTTACCTTCCTCCAATTCAGTTCAAAATAACATTTCTACTACATATATAGTATGCCCCCATTCATTTACTGGTATCTTGACAATGATCAAAGGCTTGTGCAATTTTCACGAAGGCCTTATTTTGTGTTGTTTTGAATGCGGAAACTAGGTTTTGGATCCACTCTGGTTATTGATAGCCCTGATACTGGGATTGCTTGCCAAGCAGGTGTATCTGCCACCGCTGGTGGGCTTCCTGCTGGCTGGATTTGTCCTGCATGCGCTTGGCGTGGAAGGTGGCGAGGTATTGCAGGAAATGGCCGATCTGGGTGTGCTTCTGCTGCTGTTCACCATTGGTCTGAAACTGCGTTTGCGAAGTCTGCTGGTACCGGAAGTATGGGGTTCCGCCTCGGTTCACATGGTGTTGACGGTGCTGTTTGTCACCGGCTTCCTGCTGTTGTCGGGTGTGTTGGGCCTGACCTGGTTTGGGCGCATGGAACTGCAATCGGCAGCCCTGATTGCATTCGCCTTGAGCTTCAGCAGTACCGTATTTGCGGTAAAGATTCTCGAGGAAAGAGGCGAGATGAAAACCCGCCATGGTCAGGTGAGTATCGGCATCCTGGTCATCCAGGACATCATCGCCGTGGTGTTCCTGGTTGTGGCCACTGGCAAGACGCCCAGCATCTGGGCGCTTGGTCTGCTGTTACTTCCCCTGCTGCGACCCGTGTTGAACAAGATCATGGAGCATTCCGGCCACGGGGAGCTGTTGGTGCTGTTTGGTCTGGCCGTGGCCATAGGGGGTGGCGAACTTTTTACCCTGACGGGCATGAAAGATGGTCTCGGGGCGCTGGTTTTCGGAGTATTGCTGGGCGGTCAGCCCAAGACCAGCGAACTGGCACGTTCCCTGCTGCGTTTCAAGGATCTGTTCCTGTTGGGCTTCTTTCTGCAGATAGGTATCACGGCGCTTCCGGAGTTTTCTGATGTGCTGGTTGCGGCGCTGCTGGCGATAGTCATCCTGCCGCTCAAATCCCTACTGTGGTTCCTGGTGCTGACACGTTTTCGCCTGCGTGCAAGAACCTCCTTCCTGAGCACCATGGAGTTGTCCAATTACAGTGAATTCGGACTCATCGTTGCGGCCATGGCTATATCAGTGGGATGGCTGGAAGCGCAATGGCTGGTCACCATCGCCATGGCCTTGACCTTCAGTTTCGTGATCGCTGCCGTAGCCAATAGCTATGTGCATGAACTCTACGCACAGATGGAATCTTATCTCTATCGCTTCCAGTCACAAACCCGCCTGCCGGTGGACATTCCCCCGGATCTCGGGGGCGCGGAAATTCTTGTTGCGGGCATGGGGCGGGTAGGTACCGGTGCCTACGAAACCATGCGCGAAGCATTCGATGACAAGGTGATTGGTATCGATGCCAACCAGAATGCGGTGCGCTGGCACAAGGAGCGCGGGCATCGGGTCATTCTCGGTGATGCCGAGGATCTGGATTTCTGGCAGGATGTCGATACACAGAACTTACGACTGGTAATGCTGGCCATGCCGACACTGAGAGATATGCAGCAGGCGGTGGGTCTGCTGAAATACGTGGGATACGAGGGATTGATTGCAGCGGTCACCCGCTACGAGGACGATCGCCGGGCACTGGAGAAAGCCGGTGTGGATGCGACCTTCAATTTCTATGAAGAAGCCGGTGCCGGTTTTGCAGCCCATGTTCGCCAGCAACTGGCGGAAAGCGGGCGTTGCCTGGCCAGCCCGGCACCATCAATCGAGAGTCGATAGTCATGCTTGAATATGTGTTTTTCCATGCCCAACCATTTGAACAGTTTGTGGCCTATCTGCGTGAATTGGGTTTGCAGCCGGAGACAGAGGTCGATGAAGATTGCTGGGAAGCTCGATTGCCCGAAGATCTGGACGACGCCCTGTCGGAAAAGGTCGAGGAGCGCTATGACCAGTTGATGGACCTGAACCAGCAGTTGTTTGATCAGGAACAGGATGAAGGGTACCACACCGCCGGTGTGGTGGTGAATCTGAACAATGGCGAGACTGTGTATGCCCAGGTTGATCCAGCCCTGCTAGGCAAGATCATGGGTGTGCTGACCCCGGTGGAATTCGGTGATGTGGTAAACGCGATAGTCGATGCGGTGGAGCAGCCGGACGAACGCACGCTCTGTCAGCGCATGCGGGAGGAGAAATAGCCTGGAAGTGGCGTCCGTCCATGGACGTATCGGGTCGATCTCCTGTTACCAGACTTTCTTCATTTTCAGTACCCTGCCGTTTTTGGTGTTTACACGACATTCATAGTGCTCCACCAGCTTGCCGCCGTCTTTTTTGGCTTTTATCTCGATATCCACCTGTTTCTTGTTTCCTGACAGGTTGTGCACGGATGACGACAGGAATCTGATCTTGCTGTAGCCGAACGTGTGCAGTCTGGTTCTCAGGTGATCCTGACAGAGGCGCTTGGCATCACCGTAACCGGCACTGCCACCGCCATCATTTGCTGGCAGAGGTTTGAGCCACCGATAACCTGCGCTGTCCACGCGCAGGGGATTCACATGCAGCTTGCAGTCGTAGGCAATCTTTCCGTTCCCCGTTCTTGCCTTCACCAGCGCCCGACCGCTTACATGGCGGCGGCGCTCAGCGGGCGTTGTGATCTGCTGTTTGGTAAATTCCAGGTTGAATTGCTGGTGGATATTGCGTTTTGCCTGGTAACGGATACGTTCCTTGCAGGCGTGAATCGCTTTCTGATTCCAGTTTCCGCTACCGGCACTTGAATCATGGTCGTTATCCAGTTCGACACGTGCACTGCGTACATAGGCATCCCGACGGTTCATGACGCAGGTATAGTGCATCTTGTGTTTGCGGCCATTGTTGCGGGCGGTGCCCTTGCCACTGATGGTGGTTTCATGGCGGGAACTGTTGTACATGTCGGTTTTTCCCCAGTCAAACTTGGTGTTGTAACCGATTCTAGTCCTGACCTTGTCCCGGATCCTGCCTTTGCAGTTTTTGATCAATTCGCTTTTTGGGGCGTCATAGTCATGGGCTGGAGGGTAGTAGCCTCCCTGGTTTCCGCTGTCATAATAGGTATCGTCACAGGCGTTCAGCGCCAGTATGGTGATGGCGGCGGTGGCCATTTTCAATAGGGAATGGGTCATGTGTACTCCTAAATAGGTTTTGAAGCTCTACCGGAAATGCAGGCAGATATGTTCATCGATTTTCTGCAAACTAACCGGGTGTTGATAAAGCCAGGACAGGTTCTCGGCAGATGCAAGTTCTGTCACGGGTCCTGCAAGATGCTCGCCGTTGCCTTTCAACAATAGTAAGTGATCACAGAATCGCATGGCAAGGCTGCAGTCGTGCAATACCATCACCAGTGCACGATCTTCTTGAGTGAAGTGTTCCTGTAACAGCTTCAGCATGATGATCTGCTGCCCGGGATCGAGGTGATTGCTGGGCTCGTCCAGTAGCGCGAGCTGCGGCTGTTGTGCCAGCAGCGTAGCAATTTCCATGCGTTGGCGTTCACCGCCGGACAAGGTATGGGTGTTCCTGTGTTCCATGCCGTTCAACCCGGTCAGTTCGATGGCCCTGGCGGCCTGCTGCAGGTCTTCCGGGCTTTCCCAGCCCAGCTTTCCCAGGTGAGGGTGGCGACCTGCCAGCACGGTTTCGAACAGCGTGCCGGGGAAGGTATTCAGTTCCGACTGGAACAATACACCACGTATTCTGGCCAGTTCCTTGGGGGAATAAGCGCTCAGGGGCTTGCCATTGCAGCTGATGTGCCCGGCGTGTCCCGGATACAGTCCGGCCAGGGTATGCAGCAGCGTGGTTTTTCCCGCGCCGTTGGGACCGAGTATGCCCCAGCAGCTGCCAGCCTTGATACGCAAATCCAGCCGCCGGGTGATGCATGTGTCTCCAATGGATAGGGCAAGACCTTGCACATTCAGGAGCTTCCGGTTCATGCCCGCTCTCCGTAACTCCGGTGCAGGAGCAGCAGAAACACCGGCACACCGAACAGGGCCATGAGAACACCCACAGGCAACTGCATGGGGGCAATCAGGGTGCGCGCTGCAGTATCCGCGAGTACCAACAGGCTGGCGCCGATCAGTGCCGCACCCGGAATCAGGACACGATGATCATTACCTGCCATCAGGCGCAGCATATGGGGAGCGATCAAACCAATGAAGCCGATAGCACCAGCGATACTGACAGCCGCCGCGGTAAGCAGGGATGCCAACACATAGATGATGATATGTAAATGACGGATCTCTACACCCAGTGCGGCGGCCCGCCGGGGCCCCAGTAGCGCCAGATTCAGGGCGGGAGAGAGCCACAGGGCAATGATCAGACCCAGCAGCAAAATCGTCAGGGGCAGGGACGGGTTCAGGGCATCACTCAGATCCCCCATGAGCCAGAACAGCATCCCCGGCAAGCGCATAGGGGGGCTGAGGCTGAGTACAAAGCTGATCAGGGCAGACCAGCCGGCAGCCAGCACCACGCCTGTCAACAACAATCTGGAGGTGTTCCAGTTGCCACGATGGGCCAGGGCAAACAGCAGTAGCATACTGGTCAGGGCACCGCCGAATGCCATGGGTGCCTGCCAGGCTAGGGGCAGACCGAGCAACATGGCGCCGAGTACGGCAACGGCGGCACCACCGGATACACCCAGAATGTACGGGTCGGCCAGCGGATTGCGCAGCAATGCCTGCATCAGGACACCGGCCAGTGCCAGTACCCCACCGACACCAAAGGCAGACAGCGTACGAGGCAGGCGCAATTCGTGAATGATGCGATAGTGTATGCTCCCATCGTCGTGCCAGAGCAGTTGCCATAACTCACCGGGAGGGATCGATACGCTGCCAATCATCAGGGACAGCAACAGGCTCGCGATGGCAAGCAGCATCAGCAGCCCAAGCAACGGCAGTGCGTTACTCAGCGGATGGCGGGGCATGATGAAGATAAAGTACAGGCCAGCCTTTTTCCTCGGCGGTTGCGGCCAGGGAGGCATCGGGATCCACGGGGATGGGATGGGTCACCCGTTCCAGCAGGGGCAGATCATTGTGGGAGTCGCTGTAGAACCAGGAATTACCGAGGTTCAGGTTCCGGGTTTTCAGCCACTCATTCAGCCGCTGCACCTTTCCCTCACGGAAGCAGGGTATACCGGCTACCTTGCCGGTGTAGTGGTTGTCCCGGATTTCCGGCTCTGTGGCGATCAGATCCGAAACACCAAAATGCCTTGCAATGGGAGAGGTGACAAAGGAATTGGTTGCCGTGATGATAGCCAGATCATCACCACGTTTACGGTGCATGTCCACCAGCAGCCTGGCATCATCGGAAATGATGGGCTGGATTTTTTGCATCATGAACTGCCGATGCAGGGCTTGCAATTCCTGCATGGAATGTTCGGCAAGCGGCTTCAGGGAGAACTCCAGGAACTCGAAGATATCCAGTGTTCCATCCTTGTATTCCTGATAGAAGCGCGCATTTTCTGCGGTATAAAACGTCGGATCCACCAATCCCTGTTCCCCCAGGAATTCTCCCCAGAGATAGTCCGAGTCACCGGCCAGCAGGGTGTTGTCCAGATCGAAGAGCACCAGAGCCATAACGCTTGTCGTTGAAATGATGAAAACTGGGGTGAACTATACCGGAAACTGTTTTTAAAGTTCAGCCGCACAATAGTCGGTGATCCGCCTGAATTCATCTACACTCAATGGAGTTTCGATGCACTGCATCCGGACAAATGAGTGGAAAGATCCCACAAAAACAGGAGGAAGGGCATGAGTAACAACATGAATGCGGTTGGCTGGTTTGAAATCCCGGTAGCTGATATGGACAGGGCGGTGAAGTTCTACGAAGCTGTGTTCGGCTACCGTTTGGAAAGGCACCAGATGGGTGCTATCGATATGGCCTGGTTTCCCATGCAGCCTGAAAGTTATGGCGCCATGGGGGCTCTGGTTTGCAACGAGGAGTTCTACAAGCCCTCGACGGAAGGCACTTTGGTGTATTTCCATGCGCCAAGTGGCGAATTGAGCAATGAGTTGGGAAAGGTGGAAGTTGCCGGAGGAAAGCTGTTGATACTCAAAACCCAGATCAGCGAGAAGCACGGCCACATGGCAGTATGCCTGGACACCGAGGGAAACCGCATCGCCCTGCATTCCATGAAGTAGGCATTGTACCGGGCGCAGGTATGGCACCTGAAAAACGGCACTGTTCGTGGGTTCAGTAGTATCTTGCCTAATGTGCTTGCGGAGTCTGGTCAGGTTGTGGAAAAATGAAATTAATGAAAGATTAAAAAATGAGAACAATCCCGTGATAGACAGGGATGGATTTAGACCCAATGTGGGTATCATACTGGTCAACGACAACAAGCGCCTGTTCTGGGGCCGTCGAATCGGTCAGGATGCCTGGCAGTTCCCCCAGGGGGGAATCCAGGAAGGCGAATCGCCGGAAGAGGCCATGTATCGTGAGCTGGAGGAAGAGGTTGGCCTCAAACCCCAGCATGTCAAGATACTGGGCAGCACCAAACGCTGGCTGCGCTATCGTCTGCCGAAGAAATTCATTCGCCGCCATGCCCAGCCTTTATGCATCGGGCAGAAGCAGCGCTGGTTCCTGTTGCAGGTGGTCTGTGATGAGAGCGGTTTCTGTCTGGACAGTGCCGAGAAGCCGGAATTCGACGACTGGTGCTGGGTGAAATACTGGCATCCGGTGAAAGAGGTGATCTACTTCAAACGCAAGGTCTATCAGCGGGCGCTGGAAGAACTGGCGCCCCTGATCTTTCCCGACGCACGCCCCGCATCCCGCAGTCGTTCCAATTACCTGCGCCAGCAGCGGCGTTAATCGATTTTCCTCTGTGGCGGAAACAGCTCATCCAGGGGCAGGGAAAGGCCATTTTCCTGCACAACCCGTGCGTGGCGACGGCGGAAATCCCGGGGTGAAGAAAGCCCGCAGGCATGGGCGATCATGCCCACTTCATAAATCATGTTGCGCACATAGCTGGCCACCCGCGTGGATTTGAGTTCCGGATCCAGCCCGCGCTGCAATTTCTGGTCATGGGTGGTGATGCCGGTAGGACAGGTGTTCTTGTTGCATTGCAATGCCTGGATGCAACCCAGGGTAAACATGAACCCCCGGGCTGAAACGATGAAATCTGCGCCCGTGCACAGCGCCCAGCTGACATCTGACGGGTTGATCAGTTTTCCCGAGGCGATGACTTTGATGCGTTCGCGCAAGCCGTATTCGTTCAACTTGTCCACGAGTAGCGGCAGACTTTCCTTCAAGGGCAGCCCCACGGCATCGATCAACGGCATGGGTGAAGCGCCAGTTCCACCTTCAGCGCCATCCAGAGTGATAAAATCCGGGGCGTAAGCCTGCCCCTTTTCCTGAATCAGGGAAAACAACTCATCCAGCCACAGCTTGTGCCCGATGACGGTCTTGAAGCCCACGGGCTTTCCCGTTACCTTGCGGATATGCAGCAGCATGTTCAGTAGATCCTCATCGTTGCTGATGTCTGGATGGCGGTTGGGGCTGATGGAGGCGCAACCTTCCCTGATGCCGCGAATCTCGGCAATTTCCCCGGTGACCTTCTCGGCAGGCAGGATGCCACCCTTGCCTGGTTTGGCCCCCTGGCTGAGTTTGATCTCGAACATCCTTACTTGCTCGTGGGCGGCAAGCTCGACCAGCTTGCCGTCTTCCAGCGTACCGTCGTGATCCCTGACGCCATATTTTGCCGTGCCGATCTGAAACACCAGATCGCAACCACCCTCCAGATGCCAGGGAGCGAGGCCACCTTCGCCGGTGTTCATCCAGATGCCGGCTTTTTTTGCGCCCTGTGAAAGGGCCAGCACAGCCGGTTTGGAAAGAGCGCCATAACTCATGCCGGAGATATTGAAGAAAGAAGGCGCGATATAGGGTGTCCGGCAATCCTTGCCAATGGTGATGGGCACCGGCGGCGCGGCATTTTCCCCCAGCGTGGGGTAGGGTGTGTTGACGAACAACACGCTGCCGGGGGTGCGATTGTCTCTGGTGGAGCCAAAGGCCACGGTATTGTTGAGGTCTTTCGCGGCACGGTAGATCCAGGTGCGCTGGGCGCGGTTGAAAGGCAGTTCTTCGCGATCCATGGCGAAGAAATACTGGCGGAAAAAGCCACCCAGTTTCTCGAACAGGTAGCGGAAGCGTCCGATCACCGGGTAATTGCGGCGGATCGCCTGGCGGGTCTGGCTGATATCGGCGATAAAGGTAATCACCACCCACAGGGCCAGCAGCCCGATCACGAAGATAAACAGGGCGGACATGATTTCGAGCGCGGTGATCAGCCAGTGATTGCCTTCGGGTATATTGATCTGCATGTTGATTCCCGTCAAAAATACGAAGTAATTAGCCTGGTTAACCCGGCAACCAAATAGGCTGAACGCAATATATTTGGTTGCCGGGTTAACATCAGACCGGAAAAGCACTTGGTCTATGACAAGTTGTAGTACAGAATGTTGTTATATGTGTGGATGAACCAGGAAGGATTTGATGACAGCAGAAAAAATTACCCTCGACGGCAACCAGGCTGCGGCGCATATTGCGCACAAGACCAATGAAGTGATTGCCATTTATCCCATCACACCGGCTTCGCCCATGGGCGAGTTTTCGGATGAATGGTCGGCCCAGGGAAAGAAGAACATCTGGGGGGGCATCCCCGAGATCATCGAGATGCAGAGTGAAGGCGGTGCTTCCGGTACTGTCCATGGTGCGGTACAGGCGGGTGCGCTGACCACGACATTTACCGCTTCCCAGGGATTGTTGCTGATGATCCCCAACATGTACAAGATCGCCGGTGAGCTTTCGCCGGTGGTGATCCATGTGGCTGCACGCTCCCTGGCAGCCCAGGCCCTGTCCATTTTCGGCGACCATTCCGATGTCATGGCAACCCGTGCCACCGGCTTCGCCATGCTCGCCTCCGGCTCGGTGCAGGAAGCCATGGACATGGCCCTGATTTCTCAGGCGGCTACCTTGAGCGGGCATCTGCCTTTCGTACATTTCTTCGATGGCTTCCGGACATCGCATGAACTGATGAAAGTGGATCTGGTGGATGACGAAGTGATCCGTGCCATGATTCAAAACGACTATCTGGTGGAGCACCGCAGGCGTGCCCTGACGCCGGATCGTCCGGTGTTACGCGGTACTTCCCAGAACCCGGATGTGTATTTCCAGGGCCGGGAAACGGTCAATCCCTGGTACGACAAATTGCCCCAGGTGGTGCAGGACTGCATGGATCAGTTTGCCGAACTGACCGGGCGATCATATCGTCTGTTCGATTATTTTGGTGCAACGGATGCCGAGCGTGTGATCATCATTATGGGATCTGGCGCCGAAGCAGTAGAGGAAACCGTAGAGGACATGCTGGGGAACGGTGAAAAAGTGGGTTTGCTGCGGGTGCGGCTATACCGGCCTTTCTCTGTGAACCATTTACTCGATGCCCTGCCGGCAACGGTGAATGGCATTGCGGTGCTGGATCGTTGCAAGGAGCCGGGGGCGGCAGGTGAACCCCTGTACAAGGATGTAGTCACTGGCTTTGCCGAACACGTCGCCGCCGGGGGTGAAAAATTCGCCAGTCTGCCGCGTATTCTCGGTGGCCGCTATGGACTGTCCTCGAAGGAATTTACGCCGGGGATGATTCGGGCAGTGTTCACCAATCTTTCTGCAGAAAAGCCGAAGAATCAGTTCACCATCGGCATACACGACGATGTTTCCCATACCAGCCTGGAGTGGGACGACAGTGCGCGCAATGCCGACATGCAGGGTGTCATCCAGTGCCTGTTCTACGGGCTGGGTTCTGATGGTACGGTAAGTGCCAACAAGAATACGCTGAAGATCATCGGTGAAGAGACCGACCAGTTCGTGCAGGGCTACTTCGTCTATGATTCGAAGAAAGCGGGAGCAGTGACCGTCTCCCATCTGCGTTTCAGCCCGCGCCCCATTCGATCCAGTTATCTCATAGAAGATGGTGAAGCCAGCTTTATCGGCTGCCACCAGCCGCAATTTGCGGAGCGTTTCAACCTGCTGGAAAAAGCCGCCGATGGTGCGGTATTCCTGCTCAATACCAGCGATGCACCGGATCAGGTCTGGAATACCCTTCCCAAGACCATGCAGCAGGAAATGTTGGACAAGAATATCAAACTGTGGGTCATCGATGCCTATGCTGTCGCCAAGGCGACGGGCATGGGACGGCGTATCAACACCATCATGCAGACCTGTTTCTTTGCCATCTCCGGCGTATTGCCACGAGATGAAGCCATCGAAAAGATCAAGCATGCGGTAGAAAAGACTTACGGTCGCAAGGGGCGCAAGATCGTGCAGCGTAACTTCGATGCCATCGATGCCTCCCTGGCCGCATTGCACGAGGTGACATTGCCTGAGTCGGCAGACAGCGACATCGCATTTCGGCCACCGGTTCCCGAACATGCGCCGGAGTTCGTGCGCAGCATCACCGCCACCCTGATTGCCGGCAAGGGGGATGAACTGCCCGTGAGTGCCATTCCTGCCGATGGTTCCTGGCCGCTGGGAACTGCTGCCTGGGAAAAACGCAGCATCGCGCTGGAATTGCCAAAGTGGGATGCCGAGCTGTGCATCGAGTGTGG
>CAZFXI010000050.1:0-7847 GCA_964522855.1 uncultured Sedimenticola sp. | reverse complement strand
GCAGCATCGCGCTGGAATTGCCAAAGTGGGATGCCGAGCTGTGCATCGAGTGTGGTAAATGTCCCTTCGTGTGTCCCCATGCTGCCATCCGTTCCAAGGTGTTCACCGAAGATGCCCTGAAAGAAGCACCGGAAGGCTTCCTCTCGCGCCCCATGAAAGGCAAGGAATTCACCGGGCTGCATGTGGCCTATCAGGTGGCACCGGATGATTGCACCGGCTGCGGCATCTGTGCCGATGTGTGCCCCGCGAGAGACAAGACCAACGTGGGCCACAAGTCCCTGGATATGGTGCCCAAGGATGAGATTATCGAGCAGGATCGTCGCAACTGGGCGTTTTTCGAGACGCTGCCGGAATATGATCGGAAGCTGATCGCCTGGCCGAAAATGAAATCTGCCATGCTCTCCCAGCCCCTGTTCGAGTTTTCCGGCGCCTGTCTGGGCTGTGGAGAAACGCCCTACATCCGCTTGGCAACCCAGATGTTTGGTGATCGTATGCTCGTCGCCAACGCCACCGGTTGTTCCTCCATCTATGGGGGCAACCTGCCCACCACGCCTTATACTACCGATCCCGAGGGCAGGGGACCGGCCTGGTCCAACTCTCTGTTCGAGGACAATGCCGAGTTTGGCCTGGGCTTCCGTCTGGCGGTGGATCAACACCGTCATCAGGCCGAAGTGCTGTTGGCGCAGTTGGGTGATGTGCTGGATACCACGCTGGTGCAGGAAATTCTTTCTGCCGACCAATCCGACGAACCCGGCATCCATCAGCAGCGCCAGCGGGTCAAAAAGCTCAAGCAGCAACTGGCAAGTCTTGATCGAGACAAGGCCAGACGCCTGTTGTCCATCGCCGATTACCTGGTGAAAAAGAGCGTCTGGATCATCGGCGGTGATGGTTGGGCTTACGATATCGGCTTCGGCGGGCTGGATCACGCCCTGGCATCCGGAAAGGACATCAACCTGCTGGTGCTCGATACCGAGGTCTATTCCAACACCGGTGGTCAGACTTCCAAGGCCACACCCCGCGGGGCGGTTGCCAAATTCTCGGCCGGTGGAAAGGCGGCGCCGAAGAAGGATCTGGGCATGATCGCCATGGCCTACGAGAACGTCTATGTGGCCTCCATCTCCTCCGGTGCCAAGGACGTGCATACCCTGAAGGCACTGATGGAGGCGGAATCCTATCCCGGGCCATCCATCATCCTGGCCTACTCCCCTTGCATTGCTCACGGGGTGGATTTGAGTAACAACCTGCGGCAGCAGAAGCTGGTCGTCAACAGCGGTCACTGGCCGTTGTACCGCTATGATCCACGTAGAAGGGAGAAGGGATTGAATCCCCTGCAACTGGATTACAAGAAACCCAGCATCCCCCTCAAGGAGTACTATGAGACGGAAGCCCGTTTCGCCATGCTGTGGCGCAGCCACCCCAAAGAGGCTGACGTTTTCCTGGCGCTGGAGCAGGAAGCCGTGCTGGAGCGCTATCACCATCTGGAACAGCTGGCAGCCTTGCCCGTGGAAGAACCCGAGGAGACAGAATCATGAATCTGGAAACAACCTATCTGGGGATGAAACTGAAAAACCCTCTGGTGCCTTCCGCATCACCGTTGAGCCGGGATCTGGACACCGCCAAGCGTCTGGAGGATGCTGGCGCCGCGGCACTGGTCATGTATTCCCTGTTCGAAGAGGATGTGCTGGCCGAAGAAGAACAACTCACCGGGCTGATGGATTTTCAGGATCTGGGACACGGCGAGGCCGATACCTATCTGCCCCTGTCCCCGGATTACAAGACCGGTCTGGACGAATACCTCGAGCAGTTGCAGGCGCTAAAATCCAGCCTGGACATTCCTGTCATTGCCAGCCTCAACGGTGCTACCGAAAGCGGCTGGGTGGAGCATGGCAAGGAGCTGGAACAGGCCGGTGCCGATGCGCTGGAGCTGAACGTGTTTTTTCTGCCTGCCGCTGAAGATTCGTCGGAAGTGATCGAGGGGCGCTATATCAACATCCTGCGCCAACTCAAAAGTCAGGTGCAGATTCCCGTCACCGTGAAGCTCTCTCCCTACTTCACCTCTCTGGGCTACTTTGTACGCCAGCTGGAAACCGCAGGTGCCGATGGTGTGGTGTTGTTCAACCGCTTCTATCAGCCCGAAATGAATCTGGATACGCTGGACGTGCAACCGGAGCTGCACCTGTCTCATCCCTATGAATCCCTTCTGCGCATGCACTGGATCGCCCGCCTGTACGACAAGGTGGATCTGTCCCTGGCAGCCACCGGCGGTGTACATGGTGCGCCACAGGCGTTGAAAATGTTGCTGGCAGGCGCCAGTGTCGTGCACGTCTGTACGGTGCTGCTGCAACGTGGTCCTGACGCGCTTCGGGAGATCCTGCAGGAAATGAGTGACTGGATGGAGGAGAAGGAATACGAATCCGTCTATCAGATGATGGGCAGTGCTTGCCAGGTCAATGCCATCGATCCTGAAGCCTGGGACAGGATGAATTACATCAAGACACTACGGAGTTGATATTCGAGAGAGTGTCCTTGGGAATAGCCATTCCGGCACCTGACTTCAGGGGTGGAGAAGGTAGGTAGAAGCAGGGAGGCTCGAGACGAGGAGCAATCGTCGAGTGTGATAGGGAATTATGCTGGTCCTTCCCAAGGCTCCTCTTTCGGTCGTCCTTCACCCCAATCATCTTCTGTCTCCTCTTGTGTCTCATCAGGTGTTCTTGGACCGGCACGGCGTTTTTCATCCACTTCCTGGTAGGGTTCATCCCAATCTTCACGTTGCATCTCGGTGCCTACCGGATTCAGGTCATCCTTTTCGATGTTGTCCATCGAGCCGGTCCAGTCCTCGGGGGGCTCTATGCGCTCGATGTCGAGGCTGTACCAGATATCGAGATCAAGTTCATCGATATTGCCGTCGAAATACTGGATCTCGACAGTTCTTGAGTGTTCATCGAGTGCAGTGACCTTGAATTTTTGCGCCTTTTCCGGGTAGTGGTACCATGCATTGACAATAGGGTCGACTTCGCTGCTCATGTTGATTTTCCTGTCAGTTGGTTTGTTGGCCGGATGGTTCATAGCTGCTATTGAGACACGAATGCCGGGCCAGTGGGTTGATCAATATCAATAAACCGCTATTCCACACGGCAAGGCTGATAAGTTCAGAACAAACCCGCTTTGTCTTACTAAAGACATAGCCCATGAAAGTTTTAGATACCGGCCTGCGCCGGTATGATGAAAACCATATGATTCGAGGCGCCCTGTTGATGAAAAGCACGAGATCCGTCATGCTCGCAATGGCCTTGCTGTTTTCTGTCAGCATCGTGTGGGCGGAAGAAATCCGTGTGGCGGTAGCCAGCAACTTTACTCAAGCGGCCAGGGATATTGCGAAACGCTTCGAAGCGCAGACTGGACACAAGGTGACGCTGATTTCCGGGGCGACTGGCAAGCACTATGCGCAGATCATAAATGGCGCACCCTTTGATGTCTTTTTTGCAGCTGATATGAAACGTCCGAAACTACTGGAGCAGGAAGCTGTGGTGGTACCGGGCAGTCGCTTTACTTTTGCTGTCGGAAAGATCGTTTTATGGAGTCCAACTGCAGGGCTTGTCGACACGGAAGGCGAAGTTCTGAGCAAGGGTGGTTTCCGCTATCTGGCCATTGCCAATCCCAAACTTGCACCGTATGGCAAGGCAGCAGAAAAAGTGTTGCGCCGACGTGGTCTGTGGGAGCTGTTGCGGGGGCGTATGGTACGCGGTGAAAATATTGGTCAGACCTTCCAGTTCGTCAGGAGCGGCAATGCGGAACTGGGCTTCGTGGCCTATTCCCAGATCAAGACCCCGGGCAAAATCCTGGAAGGTTCCTACTGGGTAGTGCCGCAAACGCTTTACGATCCCATCGAACAGCAGGCGGTATTGCTGAAAGACAACAAGGTAGCACGCCATTTTCTTTTCTTCGTGAAAAGTAACGAGGTGCAGGAGATCATTCAGGGATACGGGTATGGAACGCCATGATACTGGGTGAACATGATCTGGCTGCACTGGCCATCACCCTCAAGCTGGCGAGCCTGACTACGGTGATTCTGTTGTTGCTTGGCACGCCCCTGGCCTGGTGGCTGGGACGCAGCCGCTGGCGGTTCAAGTTCCTGGTCGAAGCGCTGGTGGCCTTGCCGCTGGTATTGCCGCCCACCGTCGTTGGTTTCTATCTGCTGATCGCTCTGGGGCCGCATGGGCCGATCGGCAGCTTGATGGAAGCACTGGGTGGCAGGCCACTGGCGTTTACCTTTACCGGACTGGTCATAGGCTCGGTGTTCTACTCGTTACCTTTCGTGGTTCAGCCGTTGCAGGATGCGTTTGCCGCTGTCGGCCGCCGACCGCTGGAAGTCGCCGCCACGTTGCGTGCCTCGCCGCTGGATCGCTTCTTTAGCGTCGCCGTGCCGTTGGCCAGGCCGGGTTTTCTGACGGCTGCCGTGCTTGGCTTTGCGCATACGTTGGGGGAGTTTGGTGTGGTGCTGATGATCGGTGGCAATATCCCGGGTTCCACCCAGGTGGTCTCGATTGCGATCTATGATCATGTGGAATCCCTCGAATACACTCAGGCTCACTGGCTCTCCGCTGGGCTGTTGCTGTTTTCCTTCGTGATGCTGATGATGGTCTATGCCTTCAACCGCCGTTTCATGGTCGTGCGGCCATGAGTATCGAGGCGCGTTTTCATATTGATCGCGGTGATTTTTCCCTGGATGTGGACCTGGTGGTGCCGGCGCGGGGCGTGACTGCACTGTTTGGCCCTTCCGGTTGTGGCAAAACCACGCTGCTCAGAGCCATGGCCGGTCTTGAATACGGTAACGACGGCTATCTGCGGGTAGGTGAGGATGTCTGGCAGGATGGAAAGCAGTTCCTGGCGCCACACAGGCGGCCAGTGGGCTATGTCTTTCAGGAACCCAGCCTGTTCGATCATCTGAGCGTACGGCGAAACCTCGAATACGGACTCAAGCGGCTGCCGAGTGGGGTAGGAAAGGTTTCGCTGGATCAAGCCGTTTCGTTGCTGGGGATTGGTCATTTGCTGGATCGCAAACCCCATCAGCTATCCGGCGGTGAACAGCAACGGGTGGCGATTGCACGGGCGTTGGCAGTAAGCCCCGCCATGCTGCTGCTCGATGAGCCTTTGGTTGCCCTGGACATGACGCGCAAACAGGAGATTCTGCCGTATCTGGAATCATTGCAACGGGAACTGGACATACCCATGCTCTATGTCAGTCATTCGCGCAATGAAGTGGCACGCCTGGCAGATCATCTGGTGTTGATGGAAGCGGGGCGGGTGCAAGCGGTCGGTGCGGTCGGAGAGTTGTTCTCCCGGCTGGATCTGCCCCTGGCGCATGGGCCGGATACGGAAACCTTGATCAAGGCCGTGGTTGCCGGACACGACGAGGCGTATGCACTGACCTATTTCGATTTCCCCGGTGGGCGCTTTTCCGTGGCGCGAAGCCGTTTGCCACTGGGCAGCGATGCCCGCTTGCAGATCCTTGCCCGTGATGTCAGCCTTACGCTGGAGCGACCAACCAGGACCAGCATCCTGAATATCTTTCCTGCGACAGTGGATGAAATGAGCAGCGAAGGCATTGCCCAGACCACGGTGCGTATCAGGATTGGCGCTGTTCCCATGCTTTCCAGAATTACGCGGAAATCGGCCGCAGAGCTGGAGCTGAAGCCCGGAAAACCAGTCTTTGCCCAGGTGAAGAGCGTTGCGCTATTGAGCTGATTGCCAGGGCCTCTTCAACTCTCTCTCTCTCTCTCTCTCTCTCGGGAGAAGGGGTTCATGCAATGATTTGGGTTTAGTCGATGATCTATATGCTAAGCAAGTTGTTACCCCTGATCGTGTATCCGCTGGGGTTCTCGATAATTCTTTCCCTGATAGCATTGCTACTGATGTGGAAAGGCAGAAAAACCGCTGCGCAAATAACCCTGGGTACTGCAATCGTATTATTGTGGGTTTGTTCAACGCCGCGGTTTGCAGACTGGATTACCGGGACGCTTGAGGCCGAGTTTCCTCCCATACCAGTCAACTCGGTTATCGAAGCGGAAGCGATCGTTTTACTGGGTGGCATGACCAACGGTATTGTGCCGGGAACCGGCATGCCCGATCTTTCGGGAGAGGTCGATCGCCTGTTGCATGCCGCCGCCTTGTACAAGGCCGGAAAGGCGCCTTTGCTGCTGCTCACGGGGGGCAATGCCCGGGGCTATGAGCCTGAGGCGATTTCCATGAAAAAGGTACTTCTTGTGTTGGATGTTCCGGATAAGGCAATGATTCTCGAGGGGCTGAGCCGCAATACCTATCAGAATGCCGAATATTCCGTCCGGATTCTGAAAGAACGCGACGTCCACAGGGTTCTCCTGGTTACGTCAGCCTATCATATGGGAAGAGCCAGCTTCGAGTTTTCGCAGCAGGGGCTGGAAGTGACTCCGGCAGCGACGGACTATCAGGTACTGGAGACTCCTGCAACCCTGCTTGACTGGTTGCCTCATCCCTCTGCGCTGAATGGAACCACTAAATCCATTAAGGAATATTTGGGTAGGGCGATCGGGTATGTCATGCGTGGCTAGATGAGCATCCAGATTGGTCGTGTGTGCAGCTAAATGCTGCTAAAATTCGAATACAAACGGCCAAAATGCGCTAATTTTTCCAATTCTGCGTGGCTCCCCTGCCTGTCCGTCAACGTGCTGATTAGATTTTCTCTACCCTAAAATACAGCATGCGCCCGTTGGTGCCTTGTTTGCGCTGGCTAGTATGTCGGGTTATGATCGGAAATACTCAATTTTATTGTACTTGGCGTTAAAAAGAATCTTTAGATTTCAATCAATTGCGCTGTACTTGCTTACCAATCCCTCAAGGGCCTGTTGCTCCCATGAAAAACCATCGCTCAACGCCGTCGCAAAACAAAACTAGCTTCCAGACTTTCCGCACCTCATGGGCAGGGCTGTTGCTCCAGAGTTTGGCGGCGATGTTCCTTTTTACAGCACAGGGTTTTGCTGCCACTACCGGCAATGGGCCCAACAATTTCATGACCATGCTGGGAAGCGGATCTGCAGTTGGTAACGGAGACTATTACAGTGCCAACAATGGTGGAGGGCTAAACACTTATTATTCCTATTGGATAGAAGTGCCACCCGGTTCTCCAAATCTACGTGTCGACATTTTTGACGCTGATGTGGGAAATGCCCTAGATGATGCACTGGGCGGTACATTCAATACCAGTGTTCAGTATCGGCTATATGCTCCGGGGGGAGGTGCAGCTGTGCGTACTGCCACTTGCAATACCACATGCACGGGACTCAACAACGCAAATGCAGACAACCGCTGGCGGAGGTTCAGCGGTGGAAACATAAACAATCCCACCGCAGGTATATGGGAATTGCAGGTGGATATGAGTTCTGCCGTTACAACGGGCAATGACGTCAACACCTTTGGCTTGCGCGTGCGTAGCGGAGATGGAAATACCGACTACAATGTTTTTTATTATCTGAATATTTCCGGTAGTTTGCGTGCGGTCAATCCGAGAACCATTGTCAACTATCCCTATGTCACTTCTGGCTGCAACCTGGGATCAAACGACTTTGATTTCGATGTTCCGGGCGGCGGCAACGGTTCCAGTATGAGTATCGCCAGCAGGCTGGGTGTCAGTACGACGATCAATCCTCTTTCAGCGCCTTCAGCTTGGAATAACCAGTCCGTTAGTGTGGAAGGACCGGACGACAGTGCTGAGGATTATGGATTGGGTGCGCTGACGCTCCTGCCCAGGCATAGTGGTGCAGGCAATGTCGTTTCGTGGTATCTCAATACTCAAGGTTCTGCAACGCTGGCGC
>CAZFXI010000049.1:15404-21759 GCA_964522855.1 uncultured Sedimenticola sp. | reverse complement strand
CTAAGGAACCAGACAAGGAACTGTCCTGTCTCAAGTATTCATGTGCAACCCGTAGTTTCACCATTGGCAATGGACTTTGTGGCAAACAGAAAGGATTTCCGCTTTCCCCTGACCGGGTGGCTGCTGTTCGCCCTGGTACTGCATCTACTGCTGATACGCCAGATGCCAGCGGATTTCTGGATCAAGGAAGCCAGCAGCCTGTTGTCTTCCCCGATCAAAGTGGTATTGAAACACCCGAAACCCGTGCCGCCACCTACAGCGACGATCCCGGAACCGGCTACTGAACCTCCAGCCACATCGCCAACGCCACCGGCGGAGACTCCACCAGAGGAGCAGAAGCCGGCAGTACCCACGCAACTGCAGCCTTCACCTGAGCCTGCCACGATAACTGAGCCTCCATCCCGGCCAGTTCCACCACCAACACACCATGAAACTCCTGCACAACGTCCCAGGATCGATACCCGGCGTCTCGAAGAATCCATACGCAATTATCGCCTGCCAGAACAGGATGGCAGCAAGCCTTTCACCCGGATACTGCCTTCAAACATCGATGCAGAAGCTTTCTCGGCCAATGCGCTGGTACGCATCAACCGTCGTATTCACCAGTATGACGGCCAGGGCGGCGCACAAGTGGTGCGTCTACGGCAATTCGGCAAGAAAGACAGGTGTTTTCTGGTCCACCGGGAAGGGTTTGAAGTGGAACGAGAAGACTGGGACCCCGGCATGGATACCATGATAGGCTGGGAAGCAGAAGAGATTCTGTGTGATTAGAGAAACTGGTGCCGGTACTCCCTTCCTGTTTCACATTGGCATAAATTGATGTCGGGTCAATACGTTTTCCAGGGGGTATTCTTGAAGCAGAACGACGACTCTATTTCTTTTCTGCCACCCTTTCCTCACCCGCCTGCCATACCCGATAGCGTATTTCATAACCCTCGGGGGCATAAACCACAATGGGCAGTCGGCTGTTGTAGCGCACTATCAATGATGGGCCTGCAACGAATTTCATCACCTTTTCGGCACCTTCGGGAGGCGCCATGAGGGTGCCGATGACTTCGGCAACGCCGGTAACTTCATAATAGGTGTATCCCCAGCCTTTCAGCGTACGTGGCTCGATAACATTCCCGAGCTGTAACTGATTGACACCGTCTGTGAGCATCTCCCTGCCGGCGATAATCTCCACTTTGAAGCTTTCCTCTTCCCCCCGCTCCTTCTGCGGAAGCGTGATAACAAAACGCGTCATCCCGTCTTCAGCAGCCGGGAAGGCGTCCAAAGGCTCCACAGCAACTGCCAGCGAAGTTTTCGCAAGCAAGATCAACGCTCCCAGCAGCATTTTCACATTCATCTCGAATCCTGTATCCATTCATTCAAAGGACAATTGGAGCCTGAAAAACGCAAATGGTTCCGCCCGGCATCAGCCCTGAACTATCCGCCCTGCAGATAAAAAACACTCGTATCAGTCCGACTTGGGCAATTGCCTGGCGACCATCGATACGATATCGATCATGCGATTCACGTAACCCCATTCATTGTCGTACCAGGCAAGCACTTTTACCTGGGTATCGTCGATCACCATGGTAGACAACGCATCCACAATTGCCGAGCGCGGGTTGTTGGTAAAGTCGACAGAAACCAGCGGGCGTTCTTCGTATCCCAATATGCCTTTCAAGCGTTTCTTTGCCGCTTTCCTGAAATACTTGTTGACCTCTTCCGCTGTCACCTTCCGGGATGCCTCAAACACAAAATCCACCAATGACGCATTGAGCAAAGGCACACGCACGGCCAGGCCATTGAGCTTGCCTGCCAGCTCAGGAAAAATATCGGTGATGGCCTTGGCAGATCCGGTACTGGTGGGAATCAGGGATTGCCCGCAGGCGCGGGCACGACGCAAATCACGATGCCCCTTATCGACGATGGTCTGGGTGTTGGTAATATCATGAATAGTGGTCATGCTGCCGTGCACAATACCCACCTGTTTTTGCATCACCTGGACCACAGGCGCCAGACAATTAGTGGTACAGGATGCGGCGGTCAGCAAATGGTGGTGCTCACTGTCATACAGGTTGTGGTTGACGCCATAAACAAGATTCAGTGCGCCCTTTACCGGTGCCGCCACCACCACTTTTTTAACCCCTTGCCGAAAATAAGCCTTCAGCACATCGGGAGTCCTGAATTTCCCCGTTGCTTCGATGACCAGGTCGCAGCCTGACCAGTCGTTATCGGATATAGCTTCATTGCTGCTGTACAGGAGGCGCTGTCCATCGACAAACAGCATATCCTGTTCCGCTTCGCATTTGGCCCTGAACTTACCGTGTACCGAATCAAACTTGAGCAGATGCGCCGAGCCCGCGGCATCGCAGCTGATTTCGTTGACCTGATGGAACAAAAACTCCTCACTTCCCCAACCCGCACGCAAAGCCAGCCGGCCCATACGGCCAAAACCATTGATACCAACATTGATGCTCATTGCGCTTCCTCAACAAAAAATACTTATTGTCTCTGGAAATTGTTGCAACACCATGACTACCTCAGGATTTCACCCATAGCGCCGGGGTTCCCGTCGCCTTTTCCAGATTCTGCAGGCATTGCTGATGCTGCTGCTGTTCCACCTCACTGGCCCTGACAACTGTCAGCGCCGGCCTGTCCACGGGCAAGCGGCGTATTTGCTGGTTGTCTGTGCCGCCGGATTCTCCGGCATCATCTTCCAGAGAAAGTGCGGACTGCCCGCCAGTCATAGCCAGATAGACTTCAGCAAGTATCTCCGCATCCAGCAATGCACCATGCTTTTGCCGCTGTGAGTTGTCGATGTCGTAGCGCCCGCACAAGGCATCCAGGCTGTTGCGCTGTCCCGGATGTTTGTGTCGTGCCATTGTCAGAGTATCGACAATGCTACAGTAGCTGCGCAGTTCGTCCCAACCGGACAAGCGCTTCAGTTCGGCATCAACAAAGCCCACATCGAAGGGGGCATTGTGAATGATCAGCTCCGCACCCTTGATATAGTCCATGAAATCCTGCACGACATCTTCAAACCGTGGTTTGTCAGCAAGAAATTCATTGGTGATGCCATGCACCTCCACCGCGCCGCTGTCGATTTCCCGGTCTGGCTGCAGGTATTGATGGAAATCATTTCCCGTCGCCCGGCGCTCAATCAGCTCAACACAGCCGATTTCGATAATGCGATGGCCTTGGGAAGGCTCTAGTCCAGTGGTTTCTGTATCCAGTACGATTTGCCTGCTCATGCCAGTTCCTCGATGCCCCGATTCGCCAGTTCATCGGCACGTTCGTTTTCCGGGTGACCGCTGTGTCCTCTCACCCATTCCCAGTTCACGTCATGCTGCTGCACGAGCGCGTCCAGCTGCTGCCAGAGATCGGCGTTCTTGACCGGTTTTCTGGCCGCAGTTTTCCAACCATTGCTTTTCCAGTTGTGGATCCACTGCGTCATGCCGTTTTTCACATACTGTGAATCGGTAACGATAGTCAATTTACTCGGACGGGTAAGCGCTGACAGGCCCTGGATTACAGCCAGCAGTTCCATCCTGTTGTTGGTCGTGGCCTCTTCTCCTCCCCACAGCTCCTTTTCCGTGTCGCCGTAACGCAGCAACACCCCCCAACCACCAGGACCGGGATTGCCCTTGCACGCTCCGTCTGTAAACATCTTCAGGTTTTTTGCACTCATTTTTTCATTTTTCCCTGAACACAATTGGCGAGAGGCTGCACTACGACCTTGCGCAATTTTCGCTCCAGAAGCCATCGTGGGCGAATGGGGGTCAGCGTGGAAACACGTTTTACCGCAACGATAACATACACCCCGGCAAACCACGGCCAAAACCGCTGTCCAACCTTGTCCAGACGAGGAAATCGTTGCTTGAGAAAAACCTTTTTCCAGGGCGGTCGAAACAACAGGGTTCGGGTCTGCTCAACATCGAACCCAAGCAGTGACAACCAGTCCTGCAGGCGCGCATAGGGGATAAAATGCCCCTTCCAGGGCAGGCGCTGCCCGGAACCCGGCATCATGCGCCACAAACCCCACAGGCTATATGGATTGAATCCGGTAATGATCACTTTTCCCTCCGGAATCAGAATCCGTTCGACCTCACGCAACACCTGCCGAGGATCCAGCACAAAATCCAGGGTATGGGGCAACACCACAGAATCGATGCTGTCTGTTGCCAGCGGCAACTGTTCAGGCAGCACCACCAGCTCGCTGTTTTCATCCTGGCAGGGTCCTGCCCGCACGAAACTGCGTATCGGGGAAGACTGCATATAATCAGGGTGCTTGCACAACATCCCGAGTTCGACCAGATAATAGCCAAACAGGTTTTTCACGAGCTGCTGCAGCACCTCGGATTCCTGCGCCAGCACCATCCTTCCAAGCTCGGTATCAAACCATAGGTTGAGCGCGGTAACCTGTTGCTTGTAATCAAGACCATCGTTCATGCTGGCATTGTAGTGGTTTATACAGTTTTGTGAATAGCCGAACTTGAGCCATGAAGCATTGCAGAAAAGTGGAATAAAACCCCAGTTTTTCGTATAGTTGACAGAAATTTATTGATCGTTTTCATTTCGACACGACATTCTATGCGCTACAGGATTCTGCTTCTTCTGCCCTTCCTTGCCCTGCTGGCCAGTTGCATGAGCAACCCACAGAAGCAGACAGCCTCGATAACTGCTGAAATACCCCCGGCATCTGACGTACAGATTCAGGAAACCCTGGAGGCTTTTGAAACACCCGCACCACAGGTCGTGCGCGCCCCGGAAGAATTGAATCTGTGGCAACAACTGACCCGGGGCTACCAGTTGAGCGATGTCCAGCACGCAGCTATCGATCGGGAAATAGAAACATTCATCTCCCGTGGCGACTCATTGACACGCCAACTCGGTAAAGGTGAACCCTTCCTGTACCACATTCTTCAGGAAGTCATGAAACGCGACATGCCCACTGAAATCGCCTTGCTTCCCGGGGTGGAAAGCGGCTTTCGCCCCACGGCCTATTCACAGCATGGCGCCGCCGGCTTGTGGCAGTTCATGCCAGCCACAGGACGTTACTTCGGTCTCAAACAGGACTGGTGGTATGACGCCCGACGTGATCCGGTGGCGTCCACCGATGCAGCGCTGGATTACTTGCAAAAACTGAGCAAGCGTTTCGATGGCGACTGGCTGCTCGCCATTGCCAGTTACAATGCCGGTGGCGGTGCTGTCGCCCGCGCCATACGAAAGAATCTGGACAGGGACAAGCCGATCGATTTCTGGTCCCTCGATCTGCCAGCAGAAACACGTCAGTATGTACCTCGGTTGCTGGCGCTGGCACGCATCATCGAACATCCTGCTCAATATGGCATGGTACTGCCGGCAATCGACAATGACCCGCGCTTCGTCAAAGTGGATATCGGGGAACAGATCGACCTCAATGTGGCGGCGAAGCTTGCCTCCATGAACGCTGAAGAGCTATTGCTACTCAATGCCGGTTTTAATCGCTGGGCAACCCACCCCCAGGGACCTCACTATCTGCTTCTGCCTGCAGACAAGGCGGAAAGCTTCTCAGAAAAGCTGGCTGAGCTTCCCGAAGACCAGCGCCTGCGCTGGACACGCTATCGCATTCAACCAGGCGATAATCTGGGCAGGATTGCGCAGAAATACGGGGTCAGCGTCCAGGCGCTGATGCAGACCAATCACCTGAAAAACCACCGTATTCGTGCTGGCGCCCACCTGATGATTCCTCTGTCTGCCGGCGCCACCATCACCGCAGGTAACATCGCATCAGTGAGCAGAAGAAAAGTCCGCTATCAGGTCAGAAAAGGGGACTCGCTGTATGCCATCGCGAAGCAGTTTGGCGTAAGGGTGGCTGATCTTAAAAGATGGAACCAGCTTGCCGGGGACAGACTACGCCCCGGGCAGAAGCTTACGGTGGTAAGAACCCTGTAAATCTGCGCTACAATCGCCAGCTGAACCATTTCTATTCCTGAGGAACACTTATGCGCAGACTCCTGTTTCTGTTGCTTGCCGGTACTGTCCTGTATTCCGGCATTGCCCTGTCACGTCCCGACAACCTGGCCAAAGAGCAGGTTTTTCATCGGGGCAATGGTGCCGAGGTACAGACCCTGGATCCACACAAGGCAGAGGGTGTACCCTCATCCAACATCCTGCGAGATCTGTATGAAGGTCTGACCATCGAGGCACCCGATGGCAAGATCATCCCTGGGACAGCCGAATCCTGGACCATCAGTGACGATGGAAAAACCTATACCTTCATCCTTCGCAAGGAAGCAAAATGGTCAAATGGCGACCCGGTGACCACACATGATTTCGTCTATGGGCTGCGGCGTTCCGTGGACCCGGCGACCGCTTCCAAGTATTC
>CAZFXI010000049.1:10937-15304 GCA_964522855.1 uncultured Sedimenticola sp. | reverse complement strand
ATTTCGTCTATGGGCTGCGGCGTTCCGTGGACCCGGCGACCGCTTCCAAGTATTCCCAGATCCTCGCCCCCATCCTCAACGCCGAAGACATCATTGCCGGAAAACAGCCAGTGGAGAATCTGGGTGTGAAGGCTCTGGACGAACACAGGCTGGAAATCCGCCTCAAGGCCAGCACCCCTTATTTCCTGGGTCTGCTGAACCATTCCAGCACCTATCCGGTACATCAGGCCAGCGTGGAAAAACACGGCGGCCAGTTTTCCCGTCCCGGCAAGCTGGTGTCCAATGGCGCCTATGTGCTGAAGGAGTGGGTAATTCAGTCCCACATCAAGCTTGAGCGCAATCCTCACTACTGGGACAACGCCGACACCATCATCGATACCGTGTTTTACTATCCCATCGAAGACCAGTCTACAGAACTCAAACGCTACCGCGCCAATGAAATCGACCGCACCGAGGACGTGCCCAGCCAACAGATCAAATGGATAAGAAAAAACCTTGCAGACGAGTTGCAGATCGCCCCTTATCTGGGCAGTTATTATTTCGGCTTCAATCTGACCAGACCACCTTTCAAGGACAATCTGAAGCTACGCCGCGCCCTGTCCATGGCCATCAACCGTAAAATCATTACCGAAAAAATCACAGCCCTTGGGGAAAAGCCTCTCTATTCCTGGGTACCTCCCGGCATCAACGGCTATGAAGCGGCAACTTTCGATTATGCCGACTGGCCCCAGAAAAAACGTGTCCAGGAAGCACGTAAACTGTATCAGGAAGCAGGCTATTCCCGAGCCAACCCCCTGACCGTGGAGATCCGCTACAACACCAGCGAGAATCACAAGAAACTGTCCATCGCCATCGCTGCCATGTGGAAGCAGGCCCTGGGCGTGAAGACCAAACTGGTCAATGAGGAATGGAAGGTGTTTCTGGAAAACCGCAAGCAGAAGCAGGTTACGCAGGTATTCCGGGCCGGCTGGATCGGCGATTACAACGATCCTTACAACTTCATGGAAATTCTGCATAGCAAGCATGGACTCAATGACTCCGCCTACAACAACCCGGAATATGACGACCTGCTGCGACAGGCCAGCCTGGAGATCGATCCAGGCAAGCGCTTCGAACTCATGCGCAAGGCAGAAGCGCTGGTGCTTCGGGATCATCCGGTGATGCCCATCTACTCCTATGTTTCCAGCCACTTGATCAAACCTTGGGTGGGCAATTATGTGCCCAATGTGCTGGACCACAATTACAGCAAAGACCTCTACATCACCAAACACTGAGAAAGCGATATGCAACTTCTTTCAAGACAAACCCTTCTGATACTGGCATTCTCTTTCAGCATCGCTGGCAGCACATTGTCAGCCGCACAGCCAGGGCCTCTCGCGCCCTATCAGGAGGCGGCAAAAAAGGCAGGCGTCACCTTCAACCTGCCACAGTGGGAAAAAACACCGGCACAGATTCAGGCAACTGTGGAAACCGCCATTTCCGTGGGCGATGCGCGGCTGGATATCATCGCCAGCCGCAAGCCCGGGCAAATGAACTATGCCAATACCGTTGCAGCACTGGACTATGCTTACTACCCGGTTATCGCCGCATCCTATCGCTTGGATTTGATTCACGAAACCAGCCCGGACAAAGCGACGCGTGATGCTTCGCACAACGCTACCAAGCGACTGCAAAAGTGGTTCGTGGATACAAGCTTTCGTCAGGATGTCTATCAGGCCGTCAAATCCGTAGCCGCCAGCAAACCGTCAGTTAGCGGCGAAGATGCCAAGTATCTGAAAACCGTGTTACGTGATTACCGACGCAACGGCATGGAGCTTCCTGCAAAAAAGCGCCAGCAACTCCAGGCTCTGAAAAACAAACTCAACGAACTGCAACTGGAGTTCCAGACCAATATCACCGAGGCCAATACCCTGGTTGAATTTACCCGTGAGGAACTGGACGGCGCTTCGCAAGACTTCCTGAGCAACAAGGAGATTCTCGGAAAAGATGGTCACTACCGGATAAACGCCAATGTTACCTGGCAGGTGTTGGAGATTCTGGAAAACGTCAGGAGCGAAGCGTCCCGTAAACGATTATCCATTGCACGCAGTTCCCGTGCCATGAAAGAGAACACCCCCTTGTTCATCGATATACTGAAGACCCGGGCGCAAATCGCCAAACTGCTCGGTTATGACAACTGGGCGGACTACCGCATCGAAATCAAGATGGCCAAGGACGGCAAAACAGCATATGATTTTCTGCAAAACCTGTCTACCGGTCTGGCACCAAAATTCGAGCAGGAACTGGCCACCTTTACCCGACTCAAGGCAGAGGAAACCGGCAATCCCAAAACACAAATCAGATATTGGGATATCCCCTACTACAAGAATCAGCTGAAAAAGACCCGCTACCAGCTCGACACGGAAAAACTGAAAGTGTTCTTTGAGCTGGAAAACACCCTGCAGGGCATGTTTTCCGTATTTGAAGAACTGTTCGACATCAGGATTCAAGCCGTGGAAGCACCTTACAAGTGGGTAGACGACCTGCGACTGTATGCGGTGTCAGATGCTTCCAGTGGCGCGCCGCTGGGATTGATTTACATGGACATGTTCCCGCGGGAGGGAAAATACAACCACTTCGCCCAATTTGGTATCACCCCGGGCAAACGGATGCCCAATGGCAAATACCAGCGACCGGTGGTTTCCCTGATTTGCAATTTCCCACCCCCCGCCAATGACAAGCCGTCATTGCTCACCTATGATCATGTGGAAACTCTGTTTCACGAGTTTGGACATGCCCTGCATTCGGTGTTGACCCAGGCGAACTATACCGAGTTTTCCGGCACATCCGTGCCACGGGATTTCGTCGAGGCCCCCTCGCAGATGCTGGAGAACTGGGTGCGCGACAAACAGGTACTCGATCGCTTTGCCGTCGATTACCGGGATGGAAAAAGCAGGATCCCGGCTGACGTCCTGGACAAGATGGAAACTGCCCGCCTGGCAACCATCGGCACCCAGTACCGTCGGCAGCTTGGCTTTGGCCTGCTGGATCTCGCCATTCACATGACCACGGATGAAAAGGTCTTCAATGACTTTGTGGCCATCACCAACAAGATCATGAGCGATACCTACGTCCCGGTACCTGAGAATACGGCGTTCGTTGCCTCCTTTGGTCATCTGGGTGGCGGCTATGATGCCGGCTATTATGGATATGCCTGGGCAGATGCCATCTCTGCAGATATGGCTTCCGTGTTCAGAAAAGCCCCGGGAGGACTCATGGACAGGAAAGTGGGCATGCGTCTGCGCAATGAGATCTATGCAAAGGGTGGGTCGCGGGAGATCAAGGACTCCATCCGAGCCTTCCTGCAACGTGACCCTTCTCTGGACCCGTTCTTCAAGTTTATCGGCTTGAAGAAGTAGGCATGCTGCGTTACTCCCTCAAAAGGTTGCTCGGGGCCGTTCCCACCCTACTGATTCTCATGACCCTGGCGTTCTTCATGATGCGTGCAGCACCAGGTGGGCCTTTTGATACGGAGAAATCCCTGCCGCCGGAAATCCAGGCAAACCTGGACAGGAAATACCATCTGGATGAACCGCTGATACAGCAATATGGCCGCTATCTTCTGGATATCATGCAGGGCGACTTCGGCCCGTCTTTCCAGTACAAGGACTACTCGGTCAATGAGCTCATCGCCACCGGCTTTCCCGTTTCCCTGCGCCTGGGACTGAGCGCCATCGCCATTGCCCTCATCATCGGCGTGGGGCTGGGAACCCTGGCCGCACTGCGGCAGAACAGCGGCACGGACTATACGGTCATGACCCTGGCCATGACCGGCATCTCCATTCCCAACTTTGTCCTGGCTCCCATACTGATCCTGATTTTTGCCGTCTATCTGGGATGGCTGCCGGCAGGTGGCTGGAACGGTGGTGCCTTCAGGAACACCATCCTGCCCATCATCGGCCTGGCATTGCCACAGATCGCCTATATCTCCCGATTGATGCGCGGCAGCATGATCGAGGTGTTGCGCAGCAATCCCATACGCACTGCCCGGGCCAAGGGCCTGCCCGAACACATCGTGATTCTGCGTCATGCCCTCAAGCCCGCTTTGTTACCCGTCGTCTCCTTTCTGGGACCGGCTACCGCAGCGGTGATTACCGGCTCTGTGGTCATCGAGCAGATCTTCGGCATACCCGGCCTGGGACGCTATTTCGTGCAGGGCGCCCTGAACCGGGACTACACCCTGGTCATGGGCGTAGTGGTTTTCTACGGCATTCTTATCATCATGTTCAACTTCATCGTGGATCTGGTCTACGCGATGCTTGACCCCAAGGTGCGGTACTCATGAAATCAGGTACGCAAGGCATGGAAGACGCCGCAGGTTGGGTAAA
>CAZFXI010000049.1:0-10837 GCA_964522855.1 uncultured Sedimenticola sp. | reverse complement strand
ACCGCCGTTGTCCTGCTGCTGATCATTTCTGTGCTGGTCGTCGCTGCGCCATGGCTCAGTCCCTATGAGTTCGATGAAATCGACTGGGATCTCATCTCCACCCCGCCCAACCTGGAAAACGCACATGTCTTCGGCACGGATAGTGTGGGACGGGATCTGTTCGTGCGCACCCTGTACGGTGGTCGCATGTCCCTGATGGTTGGGATTATCGCCACACTGGTAAGCCTGATCATCGGCATCACCTGGGGAGCCACCGCCGGCTATATCGGCGGTCGGGTGGACGGCTTCATGATGCGCATCGTGGACATTCTCTACGCCATGCCCTTCATGTTTTTCGTTATCCTGCTGATGGTGTTCTTCGGCCGCAATATCTATCTCATCTTCATCGCCATCGGCGCCATCAACTGGCTGGACATGGCGCGTATCGTGCGCGGCCAGACCCTCACCCTCAAGGGCAAGGAATACGTGGAAGCCGCCATGGCCTGCGGCGTGAGTACACCACGCATCATCCTGCGCCACATCGTGCCCAACCTGCTGGGGATAGTGGTGGTCTATGTAACCCTGACCATCCCCCAGGTGATTCTGGTGGAATCCTTCCTCAGCTTCCTGGGTCTGGGTGTGCAGGAGCCGGACACCAGCTGGGGCGCCCTGGTCAACGAAGGTGCCCAGGACATGGAAAGTGCCCCCTGGGCCCTGCTGTTCCCGGCGGGCTTCCTGGCCACCACCCTGTTCTGCTTCAACTTCATCGGCGACGGATTGCGCGACGCCCTGGACCCCAAGGATCGCTGACATGCCTCTGCTGGAAGTGAACAACCTGCGCACGGTGTTTCATACCAACGATGGCGAGGTGTATGCGGTCAATGATCTGTCATTCAGTCTGGAGAAAGGCGAGACCCTGGGTGTGGTGGGCGAATCCGGTTCGGGCAAGAGCCAGCTGGTGCTGAGTGTCATCAATCTGCTGGCCAGCAATGGCCGTCTGGAAGGCAGTATCCGCTTCCGGGGGCAGGAACTGGTCGGCATGCGACCGAAGGAGATCAACCGCATCCGTGGTGAACGCATCGGCATGATCTTCCAGGATCCCATGACCTGTCTGAATCCCTACCTGACCATCGAACGCCAGATGACCGAAGTGCTGATGCTGCATCAGGATCTGGATCGAGCCAGCGCACGACGGCGCAGCATCGACATGCTCGACGCGGTACATATCCCCGATGCGAAGAACCGCATTGACCGCTACCCTCATGAGTTTTCCGGAGGCATGCGCCAGCGGGTAATGATTGCCATGGCCCTGCTGTGCCGCCCCGATCTGCTGATCGCGGACGAGCCATCCACGGCACTGGATGTCACCGTACAGGCACAGATCATTCAGCTGATGAACGAACTGCAACAGGAGTTCGGCATGAGCATCATCATGATCACCCATGACCTGGGAGTCATCGCCGGCATCAGCGACAACGTGATGGTGATGTACGGGGGGCGCATCTGCGAACAAGCCCCCGTATTCGAGCTGTTCGAGAACCCCCGGCATCCGTATACCCAGGGGCTACTCAAATCGGTGCCACGACTCGACACCGCAGGTGATGCGAAGCTGCAAAGCATCCCCGGCAACCCACCCAATCTGCTCCAGTTACCTCCCGGCTGTGCCTTTGTCGAGCGTTGTCAGAAAGGCATACCAGTCTGCGACCACCAACAGCCTCCCCTGCTGGAAATCAGCCCTGAGCACCGTGTCGCCTGTCATCTGGAGAACCTGCCTTGACCACCCTGCTGCATGTGGACAACCTGAAGGTTCATTTCCATTTGCCTGGAGAAGGATGGTTACGCCCGAAGCATAAAACCCTGCGAGCGGTGGATGGCATCAGTTTCAATCTGGGTGCGGGCGAAACACTGGGTATCGTGGGCGAGTCCGGCTGCGGTAAATCCACTCTGGCACGGGGCATTCTCGGGCTGGTACCGGTTACCGATGGCAGCGTGTGGCTGGCTGGCGAAGAACTGGCCCATCTCGCACCACGGGAGCTGAGAAAGCGTCGCCAGCACATGCAGATCGTGTTTCAGGATCCCCTCGCCTCCCTCGACCCGCGCATGACCGTCAGCGAGATCATCGCCGAACCATTGCAGGTGTTCGAGCCAGGACTGAGCAAGAGCGACCGCAAGCACAAGGTGCGGAGCATCATGAAACGGGTGGGCCTGCTGCCTAATCAGATCAACCGCTATCCACACGAGTTTTCCGGTGGCCAGTGTCAGCGTATCGGTATCGCCCGCGCTCTGATACTCAAACCCAAACTGCTGATCTGCGATGAACCGGTAAGCGCCCTGGATGTCTCCATACAAGCGCAGATCATCAACCTGCTCATGGATCTTCAGGAAGAAATGCATCTATCCATGCTGTTCATTGCCCATGACCTGAGTGTGGTAAAGCAAATCAGTCACCGCGTCATGGTCATGTATCTGGGAAAAGTGGTGGAAACCGCCACTCGGGATGAGCTGTATCGCAATCCCTGTCATCCCTATACTCGCGCCCTGATCGATGCCATCCCCATCCCCGATCCGGTGATCGAAAGAAACAAGGATTTCAATCCATTACCGGGAGATCTGCCCTCACCTTTGAATCCACCCAGCGGCTGTGCTTTCCGTACCCGCTGTCCGAAGGCCAGCGATTTGTGTGCAACCCAGCAACCCATACCGCAGGAAATAAACGGGGGGCACTGGGTAAGTTGCCATTTTCCCGAGCACAACTCACCGGAAGAGCAGTCAAAGATTGCATAGTAGAATCCTGCTCCCTTTTGTACAATGCAGGTTTAGAGATCATTCGGACAAACAACAACATGGGCTTCCTGCAAGATAAAAAAATACTCATCACCGGTGTCGCCAGCAATCGATCCATCGCCTACGGTACCGCCAAAGCCATGCACCGCGAAGGGGCTGAACTGGCTTTTAGCTACCAGAATGACAAACTCAAAGGACGTGTTGAAAAAATAGCCGCAGAACTCGGTTCAGATATCATCCTGCCACTGGATGTCAGTAAAGATGAAGACATCGAAACCATGTTCAGCGCCCTGTCCGGACAATGGGACGGGTTGGATGGCCTGGTACATTCCATCGGCTTCGCACCCAGGGAACAACTTGAAGGCAGCTTCGTCGAAGCCGTTACTCGCGAAGGCTTCAACATTGCTCACGAAATCAGCGCCTACAGCTTTGCCGCATTGGCGAAGGCCGGCAGGGACATGATGCAAGGTCGTAACGCTGCACTGGTGACCATGACCTATCTGGGCGCGGTCCGCACCGTGCCCAACTACAATGTCATGGGCGTGGCGAAAGCGGCTCTGGAAGCCACTACCCGCTATCTGGCAGACTCCATGGGTCCGGACGGTGTGCGCGTCAATGCCGTATCGGCCGGGCCTATCCGCACCCTGGCAGCTTCCGGCATCAGCGACTTCCGCTCCATGCTTGCTGAAGCCGAAAAGAAGACGCCATTGAGGCGCAATGTCACTATCGATGAAGTTGGCAATGCCGCAGCCTTCCTGTGTTCAGACCTGGCCTCCGGAATTACCGGCGATGTTTTGTATGTGGATTCCGGTTATCACATTGTCGGTATGACCTGAAGATAGCTCATTGCTCACGCAATGCCGCCACGACCCAGCTGAACTGCTGCTCAAGCTCGGGTAGCAACTGTTTCAGGCTCGATACTTCGTCCTTGCGGGCTGCGTTCTCCATCTGTTCACAAAGGGCTGAAAACTGTTCCGCCCCCAACACCGCGCTGGCTGACTTGAGGCTGTGCAGCACGCCAGCCAATTCCCGCAACTCACCGGCGGCAAGCATTTTCGGTGTTGCACGCAACTGTCCAGGTGCATTTTGCAGATACAGGCCAATCACTCTTCGCAGCCGGGCCTGCCCATACGTTCTCAACTCATTCAGAACAGCAGGGTTGAGGACCAGCTCTTGTTTCAGTTGTTGGCAACGATCAGGATCTGCCCATTGCCGGATCTTCCGGCGCAATTTCTCCATGCCAAAAGGCTTGGAAAGATAGGCGTCCATGCCAGTTGCCCGGCAACGGCTTTGCACATCCGGCGTAACATCCGCAGTGATGGCAATGATCGGCAGGCGAGGTAGCTGTTCAGTTTGCTCCCGCCGCCGAATCGTTTCTGCTGCACGGAAACCGTTCATTTCCGGCATCAGACAGTCGATAAGCAACAGGTGATAGCAGTTATCGTAAACTGCCCGTACTGCTTCGCGGCCATTCTCCACTACATCTGCGTCGATCCCCAGATTGGCAAGCATGGCCAGAGCAACTTCCCGATTGATCTGGTTGTCTTCTGCCAACAACACCCTTAATCCCTGGAACTGTTCACCCGCGTTGGACGCAGCAGCATGTACTGTCATGACAGATTGTTGCGTGGGTTGCTGTTGGGGTCGCAGGCGCAATACAAAGCTGAAACAGGCACCTTTGCCGGATTCGCTGTCCAGTTCGATATCGCTATTCATCAACTGCAACAATTCACGGACAATGCTCAACCCCAGCCCGGTACCACCAAAAGTGCGGGCAGTGGCTTCCCCTTCAGCCTGCTCAAAGGGATGAAAGATCATCTGTTGCCGATCCACAGGAATACCGGGCCCGGTATCAGTCACTGAAATCCGCACAGCAATCTCCTGATCACTGGCCCACGCGATCTTTGCTTCCAGGGAAATTTCTCCCTGCGGGGTAAACTTGACAGCGTTTCCCAGAAGATTCATCAGTACCTGACGCAGGCGAACCGGATCACCGAGCACATAGGCGGGGAGTGTGTCTGATAGTTTCGCCGTTATCTGCAGCTGCTTGTCTCGGCATCCACTCGCCACGATGTCCAGGACATCCTCCAGCAATTGCCGCAGATCAAACGACTCTTCATGCAATTCCAGTTTGCCTGATTCAATCTTGGAAAAATCAAGGATATGGTTGATCACTTCAAGCAGTGACTCACTGGAGCGCCGGACGGCATTCACCAGTTGTCTCTGGCGTTCATTCAAGGGAGTATCAAGCAACAGTTCCGTCATCCCCAGTACACCGTTCATGGGCGTACGAACCTCATGACTCATGGTGGCCAGAAATGCGCCTTTGCTGCGACTGGCTGCTTGTGCTTCATCTCTGGCTCGCTGCAACTCTCTCTGATTGCTCTCGGCTGCCAATCTCAGCTGCAGACCCTCGATCACGATGGTACCAATACGGAAACCGCCACGCAGAACGAAGCCAAAATACATCAGCACTAGAAACATCAATTGCAGGGAAAAATCATCCCCGAGCCAAAGTAGCTGTGTGACAACACCTCCAAACAGCAGCATCTCGTATACCAGTAATACAACAAAATGGTAAGAGAGAACCACCATGGCACCGCCACCGATACCCGTGATGGCAAGCAACATCATGACTTGGTATTCAGGATAGTCTGACGGATAAAACAGCCAGATGGAAATCCCCCACAGGAATGCACTCGCCCAGATATACAAGGCGGACAGCCACAACCATCGTGGCTTTCCTTGTACTTCGGGTGAGGATATTCTGAATCTGCGCCAAGTGGTCAACCGCAAAAGAGAAACGGTGCTCAGCAATCCAAACCACATCCAGAGCCCGCTACTGTCTGGTAACTTGGTGCCGAGTATGATTACCATCAGCAAGCCCACCACGAGGTTTCCCATCACGGCATACTTTGCACCTTTCAACAGCAAGCGTGTTTGCTCTACACCAAGCTCATTCCGAAAGCGGTCCCGTAGCTCTGGGCGGGTATCTGCACTTCCCTGGCACGTTTTTTTTGCGGAACAACTGTCACGATCGTAAAGGTTCACTCCTGAATCCCCACCATATTGGATCAGCCCGAAGTCTAAACGCAGCCCAGGCATGGCGCTTGTCAATTAGCGCCAAGTTGTTGACGCTTGAGATTTCCAAAGTGGACAGGGGAAGTTCGAAACCGCCAAAAACAACAAACCAGAGGATGGCTAGCGCTTTGGGACAAGACAACCCTGATTGAGCCTATTTGCGTCATTTTGAGTTTTGAGGTGCTCGGGAATGTTGGCGTTACCGCTATTTTTGCGCTGTACTTTCAGCTACCAACATCGGGCTATTTTGGTTTCAGGCGAATCTTGTATCAAGCAGAGAAAACGGGTGGGGATCATTCTCCAGGCAGAACATAATTCTTTTCATTTTGAATAGCCAGACCTGTATATTCTGCTCAAACTGAGGTCACAAACCGTTCCGCCAACAGCGATCCCGTATCACCTTGACGCCAGTGGTAAGCCACTAGCTTACCCCTTTCGGCAAGGAAATTTCCGGCCCCTTGAGCAACACCTCTATATCATCATGGACCTGCGTTCCGCTTGTTGCCGCCTCAACAATGTCAGTATCATTCAGGTGCCGAGGCATGCGTTCAATACCAGGCGGGCTCCGGCAAGCATGAACGGCGTGAAACAGCACATTGCCCCATTCATCCTTTACCTCAATGTACAGCGGTAGCTGTTTGAACCAATCGATTACGGCGTTTGTGTCCTTTTCATACAAAGCATACTCTTTCAAAAATCTGCCGTGCTGCTCGGTGTTTTTTGCACTGTGCGGGCATAAGGAATCTGCCGTTTCCGGGTGGGAAGTGTGGTAGCCAATGGCATTGAAAGGGAGGGATTCAACCCCCCGATCTTTCCTTATATATCACCAAGTTAGTAACCCATGCTGTCACAATGCCGCTACATTCTAGTTGAATCAGGTAAGAAAGCGGGTGCGTAAAATCACGCACCTGCAAATATCCAAAGATTACAGAATGCTAAGGATCAATATACGTCGTGTTGTGTGTTGTAGATGTTGAACTTGCCGGTAGGAGTCACCAATCGCTTGTCCTTTATGACGTGCTTCAGCTTGCGGGTCTTGTCATCCAGGATGACGATGGCAGATTCGTGATCCTTGCCATTCCAAACCGAAAACCAGACCTCATCACCGGCTTTGTTATATTCTGGCTGTACCACCAGTTTCGAACCCTCCCCGACGCCTGCCCACTCTGCAATCGGCAGAACCTGATAGCCCTTGTCGGGGTTGTTGATATCGAATACCGCAATGGATTGGGCAAGTCTGCTGTCGGGATTCAAGGTGGTATCCACGTACAGGTTGCTCGACTTGGGGTGGGTTTTGAGGAATAAAGACCCCCCTCCCTGCCCTTTCAATGTACGCACGACTTTCCATGCGTATTCTTTTTCTGGATCCGTACTGATGAGGGAGACAGTTTCATCCCCCAGATGTCCGGTTGCCCATACCCTGCCAAACTGCGGGTCTATAAAATTGGCGCCACGTCCAGGATGAGGGATCTTGCCCACTTCCACCAGTGCCTCCAGATCACCATCCTTGGAGTCGATCACTGCAACCTTATTGGATTTGTTGGCTGCGGACATGAAATAACGATGTGTGGAATCCCAACCGCCATCATGCAGGAAACGTGCGGTATCGATCGTAGTTATCTTGAGGTTTGTCAGGTCGGAATAATCCACCAGTTGCACCTTACCGGTTTCCTTTACATTGACAATGAACTCAGGGCGCTCGTGAGAGGCAATGATAGCCGCGACCCGTGGTTCCGGGTGGTAATCCTGGGTATCCACCGTCATACCACGGGTGGAGGTAATTTTTAAGGGCTCCAATGTGTCGCCTTTCATAATGACATGCTGCGGTGGCCAGTAGGTCCCTGCAATGGCGTATTTGTCTTCCCAGCCCTTGTACTTGGAAGTTTCTACGGAACGGGCTTCCAACCCCACCTTGATCTCGGCTACGGTCTCTGGATTTTTCATCCACAAGTCTACCAGATTGATCCTGGCGTCACGGCCAATGATGTATACATAGCGACCGGAGGCGGATACCCGGGAGATGTGAACCGCATAACCCGTACTGACTACCGACAGTATCTTCTTCGAATTACCGTCAATAATGGCCACCTGGCCTGCGTCACGCAGAGTAACGAAAAACAGGTTGTCGAGATCGTAGTCATTCAGCTTATCGATGGGGCGCTTGTTCGGAGGTACGACCACCTTCCACGAAGCTTTCATCTCCTTCAAGCCGTATTCCGGAGGTACCGGAGGTTCATGCTGGAGGTAACGCGCCATGATGTCTATTTCCGCGTCGCTCAACACGCCCGTTGTCTTCCAGGCAGGCATACCGGCCGCTGATCCGTAAGAGATCAGTACCTTGAGAAACGCCGTGCCCTTTTGCCCGGTAATATCCGGGGTCAACGGTTTACCAGTAGCACCTTTACGTAATACCCCGTGACACCCGGCACAACGCTCAAAGAATATCTGTTTTGCCTGTTCAAACTCGGCGTCTGTAATGTGCGGGGCACCAGGCGTTAACAGCTTTCTGGTCTCTCCAGGTTGAATGGTAGTCGGCGCACCCTCGTATTTTTCGTCACTCCCTTTTGTAGCTGTTGTCGCATTATGAGCAGCTTGTATTGCGGTTGAAAACGCGCAAAGAGTAAAAATGTAAATAAGTTTTTGTATGGTTATTTTCATGATAGCTTTCCCCCAAGGTTTCCGGATCACCGATTCGTGATGGTAGGCTGTTTCCCTGGGGTTTGTAGTACCAATGAATGATCAAACATTGGTACCAATGCGGAATACAGGGGATTTCCTGACAAATATCAGCAAAAAAAGTAATTTTTAGCATATGACAAGGCCGGCTTGAAGGTCCACGCCATGAAAATGTCATAGTGTCAATAAGGCCAGCCGGTTGAAAAAAGTTAGGTCCATCTCCTTAAAAGAGGTGCAGATTCAGGCTGCGTTGGTCACTTAATGGATACCTGAATCAGGCTTATGAGCTAAGATTAATGGTACCAAGGCAGGCCCAAAGCCAATGCGATACCCGGGGGAGGATCGGTCAGAATGCAAAAAAATACAGTCAGGACACATAAACTGGAACGATACGCCAAAGAATAATGCAGATACCGATCAATATCGAACGTTTGGGTGGCCAATCTTTTCAGAACCAGATCTTCGAATCGATACGCCGGCAGATCTTATGCGGGCAACTGAAACCCGGCGCGCTTATGCCATCCACACGGGTATTGAGCGAGCAGCTGGGGGTCTCGAGAAATACCGTTGTGCTTGCCTATGATCGTTTGATCGCCGAAGATTATATCTTCACTCAGAGAACCGTCGGCACTTTCGTTAACCCCAGCCTACCGGAAGACTCGCTGGTGTTGAAAAATGCCACTATGCAAAGTCAGGAAGAGGAGGAACGCCAGGCGGCCCGGCATCCCGTGCTGTTCAAGGGGCAGTCCCAGGCAGTAGTCAATCCCAATCGCCACAAACTTGCGATCGATTTCTGGGTTGGCCGTCCGGATCCCCACTCCTTTCCCACCAAGACCTGGCGCAGATTGATGCTCCACAACCTCTCTTTGGCGGGCTCAAATCTGACTGAGTATTCCGGTCCGGCGGGTATTCCCAGATTACGTCAGGCAATTGCAGATCACCTTCGGCCTGCACGAGGTATCAACACGACGCCGGAACAGATCATCATTGTTAACGGAATCCAGGAAGGGCTCAACTTGGTTTCCCGCCTGCTCATCAAAGAAGGTGTACCGGTTGTGACGGAATGCCCATGCTATCAGGGTGCAGCTTATGTGTTTAATAGTTACGGTGCGCAACTCCTCCCGGTTCCGGTCGATAAGAACGGGCTCGAGGTTGCAAAACTGCCGCTTACCCGGGCCAGTCTGGCCTACGTCACGCCCTCACACCAATACCCGATGGGGGTAACTTTAACGCTGGACAGGAGAGTACGCTTACTGGATTGGGCCTGGGAAGTCGGTGCCTACATAGTAGAAGACGATTATGACAGCGATTTCCGCCACCATGGCTCACCCTTGACGGCCGTTGCCGGCCAGGACCCGCACGGTTGCGTGATTTACATGGGTACCTTTTCGAAATCCATCGGTGCAGGTCTCCGGTTGGGTTATCTGGTGGTACCCAGCGAACTTGTAAAACCGGCCAGGACGGTCAAGGCTTTAATGGATAATGGGCATTCCTGGCTGGATCAGGCGATTCTGGCGGACTTCATCTCCAGCGGCAGTTATGCAAAACACTTACGAAATATCAGACATACATACCTCACTCGTCGCGATTGTCTTGTGAATTCCTTGCGCGAGCATTTCGGAGAGGTGAAGTTATCCGGCCTGGATGGCGGCATGCACATTGTCTGGCATCTGCCTGCAAGTTTCCCCACAGCCAGAGAAGCGCAACTGCGCGCACAAGACGCCGGCGTAGGCATCTATTCCCTGGAAGCTGCCGCGGCCTGTGATGTCGGGCGTAACGAGTATAGCGACCGCGCCCTGGCGTTGGGTTATTCTTCAGTCACGGAAAAACAGATCCGTGAGGGGGTTGCAAGGCTTACGACTGCTCTCGACGCCACAGTCTGAGCAGGGTGAAGTGCCGGAGTTGGGACAGCTTCAGAAAAAACACGATGCGCCCAGGTTAATCAACCGGCCTTTCACCATGGCGGGGAAAGATTCACTATGGTAATAGCGAGGTTCAAATGCCATCGGCATGGGTTGGTATAGAGTGGCGGACAGCGTGACAACTTTTTTATAAATTGGAGCTATTCAGCTCCTTGAAGAGGCCTTGACTGATTGAAACCTAACGATCTCTTATGAGACGGATTTCACCGTACCGAGGGATTTTCAACACTACAACTTATTATTTTAGAAGGTATTTGGCGGAGAGGGAGGGATAGGCTCCCTGTGGTCGCCACTGCTCCGCGCTGACGCGCTACGCGGTCAAACCCGGCCTTTCTGATATCGAGGGTTCAAATCCACCATTCAGAACATAAAAAAGGGGCCCCACGGACCCCTTT